>JBDGTN010000041.1:0-17127 GCA_042216835.1 Halococcoides sp. | reverse complement strand
AGTCTCGTTTCAGTTAATTTTATGTGACGAAACTGAATTATGGGTAAGAGACAGCGCTTGAGGGTGGGGCTTTGCGCCTGACTTTCGAGTAAGAGCCGCGACCGTCGCTTATCGACCGGTCAGTCTTCGGTCGTCGTCCGATCGAGGTCTTTCTCACCCTCGTAAATCTCGTAGCCGTCCTGAGCGACCTTCTCGGCCAGCACCGCACACTTCACGCGCATCGGCGAAATGTCGACGCCGAGCATATCGATCACGTCGTCGCGATCCATCGCCTCCAGATCGTCGATCGCCATGCCCTCCAGGCGATCGGTGAGCATCGACGCCGACGCCTGGGAGATCGCACAGCCGTCGCCACGGAAGGCGACGCGATCGATGGTCGTCTCCTCGTCGTCCAGCGCCACGTCGATCGTGATCGAGTCGCCACACATCGGATTCTCGCCCTCGTGGGTGAAGGTCGGATCGTCGATTTCGCCGTAGTTGCGCGGGTTCTTGTAATGGTCGAGAATCTGCTGTCGGTACATGTCGGAGCCGCCGAGTCCCATGTCCCGCGGTAGGCCAGCCCTGCCGAAAAGGGTTCCGTGCCGGGTGGTTGTTGCCCGCTCCAATCCAGGATTTTAATGCTGTTGCACCCCCCGAACGGGTATGATCACTCTCGGGATGGCGACCCAGGGCGAGACCTTCGATCGCCTTCAGCGCGTACTGGCCGACCGGGGCATCGAGGTGGTCGGCCTCCCGGTCTCGGGGCGGGTGATCGACCTCGCCGACCCGGACTGGCCAGCCTTCGACGTGGGGCTGGTCGTTCCCTCCCGCGACATCGAGGGCGCGGCGCTGGTCGCCGCGGCCGATGGGTCCTGGATCAACGACCGGCGGGCGGTCCAGACCTCGCGGAACAAGGCCGCCGTGCACGCCCGTCTCGAACGCGCCGGACTCCCGACGCCGCCAACGCGACTCGTTTCGAATCCAGTCGATCGTGCGGCCGTCTACGAGGCGGCCGAGCAACTCGGCTATCCCGTCGTCGTCAAGCCCACGTCGACCACGCGGGGCGTCGGCCTGGCTCGTGCGCCCGATCCGGACACGCTCGCGGGCATTCTCGACTATATCGATCTCGTGCAGGACTACCGTGCGACCGGCGACAAGAGCTATCTGTTGCAGGCGTTCGTGCCCGACGCGCGTGACGTACGCGCGATGGTGATCGAGGGGACCTGCGTTGGCGCGGTCGAACGCCGCCACCCCGACGGCCGGCGCTGGCGACACAACGTCCATCGCGGCGCGCAGGCGAGCGGGGTCGACCTCGACGACCGACTCCGGGGGCTGGCCGAAGAAGTTGCCGAAACGCTCGATATCGACTATCTGGGGGTCGATATCCTCGTCGGGCCGGAGGGGCCAGTGGTCGGCGAGACGAACGCTCGACCGACGGTCGACGCCATCGACAAGTACGATCCGGACGTTCTGGATCGACTGGTCGCGCTGATCCAGGATCGGGCCCGCGAAGATTGACGGCGCGCGCCGGCCCGATTTACTCCAGCAGGGTCTCGCCGGTCATCTCCTCGGGTTTCTCGATGTCCATCCGATCGAGCATCGTCGGCGCGATGTCACACAGCGATCCGCCCGAGCGCACATCGCGTGCGCCGTCGTCGCCGGTCTCGCTGAGATAAATGATCGGGACTGGATTGGTCGTGTGGGCCGTGTGGGGGTCCTCTTCGGTGCCCATGTCGTCGGCGTTGCCGTGGTCGGCGGTGATGAGCATGTCCGCACCGGCGTCTTTGAGCGCATCAACGAGCCGACCCAGTTGTTCGTCGACGGCCTCGACGGCCTCGACAGCGGCCTCGAAGTCGCCGGTGTGACCGACCATGTCGGGATTCGCGTAGTTGAGCACCATCGCGTCTGGATCGTCGGATTCGATGATATCGATCGCGCGATCGGTCAACTTCTCGGCGTGCATCTCGGGCTGGAGATCGTAGGTCGCCACGTCTGGGCTCTCGACGATTTCGCGGATCTCGCCGTCGAACTCGACCTCGCGCCCGCCGTTGAGGAAGTACGTGACGTGTGCGTATTTTTCGGTCTCGGCGATGCGCAACTGGGTGTGGTCGGTGTCGCTGAGGACCGCACCGAGCGTGTTTTCCGGCTGGTTGGGTTCGTAGGCGACCGGCAGGTCGAAGGTCTCGTCGTACTCGGTCATCGTCACGTAGTGGGTCTCGGGCGGGTCGAGGTCGTACTCCCAGTCGGGATCGATCGCGTTGAGCATCCGCGTCAACTGGCGGGCGCGATCCGACCGGAAGTTGAAGAAGATCACCGCGTCGCCGTCCTGGAGTGACGGCTGCCCCTCGATGAGCGTCGGCTCGATGAACTCGTCGGTCGTGTCCCGATCGTAGGACTGTTCGGCCGCGGTAACGGGATCGGGTGCACTGAACTCGGCCTCGCGCTCGACGATCGCGTCGTAGGCCTTTTTCGTGCGCTCCCAGTTCTGATCGCGATCCATCGCGTGATACCGGCCGGTGACGGTCGCGACCGCGCCCGTGCCAGCCGCGTCGATCACGTCCTGCAGGTCCTCCAGATAGCCCGCCCCGGCGGTCGGCGAGGTGTCGCGACCATCCATGAACGCGTGCGTGACGGCCTCGACACCACGATCGGCGGCCATCTCGATCAGCGCGTGGAGGTGGGTCTGTCGGGAGTGGACGCCGCCGTCGCTGACCAGTCCCATGAGGTGGACCCGGCCGTCGTTGTCGTCGGCGTCGTCCATCGCTGCGACGAGCGTGTCGTTCTCGAAAAAGCTCCCGTCGTCGATGTCGTCGGTGATGCGGGTGGTGTCCTGTTTGACGACCCGGCCGGCCCCGATGTTGAGGTGGCCGACCTCGCTGTTGCCCATCTGACCGTCGGGCAGTCCGACCCGGCGGCCCGACACGTCGAGCTGGTTCCGGGCACCGACCCGCCAGTACAGCGGGAAATGCTCCAGCGTCGCCTCACGGACGGCGTCGCGCACGTTCGAATCGGTGTTCATGCCCCAGCCATCGAGGATGATCAGTCCAACGTCCATAGTCGAGGGTTGGCCCGTCCGCTGATATAGGTCTTGATCTGTTGACCGGCCCCGGATTTCACAACGGTTTCCCCGCACGACCGACACTCACCCGTATGTCGTCGCTCGCAGAGCGCTGGGACGGCGTCGGCCCGCAGCGCCGGTATCAACTCGTCTATTTCGTCTACTTCGCCGCGGCGAACGTCTTTCTCACCTATCGCAACGATTTCTTCACGGAGATCGGGCTCACGGGCACGCAGATGGGTGTCCTCGGGGCCATGCTCGTCGGGGGTGGACTGCTCGCCAAGCCGGTCTGGGGTGCGATCGCCGATCGCACCGGCCGGACGAAAGCCATCCTCGTCGCTGGCGCGGTCGTCTCGGGGCTGGCCGCACTCGTCTATCCAGTCGCCGAGTCGCTGTCCGCGACACTGCTCGGCCCACTTGCCGCATCGCTTCCCGCGACCTTCATGGTGATCGCCGGTGCGACCCTCGTCGTCTCGGTGTTTCGCGCACCGATCGTCCCCGTCGCGAACGCGATGGTGCTCTCGCGTGGGCTTCCGTTCGGATCGGTCCGGGCGGTCGGCTCGATCGCCTACGGCATCGGCGCGCTCGCGAGTGGTCTCGTCGTGACCGGCCTCGTTTTCGGCCCGATCGCATTCTCTGGAGTCGGGTTCGGTCCGATCGTCGTTCCGGGCCTGGGGCTGCGTTCGGTGTTTGTCGTCTACGCGGTCGGGATGGCGCTGACGGTCGTCGTGGTCCGGGGTGTCCCCGCCCCCGAGGCCGACCTCTCGGTCGACATCGGTCGCGACGCCATCGCGATGGTGACCCATCCGCCGTATGCGGTTCTGCTCGTCACTGCCGGGCTGTACGGCGCGGTCGCCATCGTTGGCGACGTGTATCTCTCGGTGTATCTCGGGACGATCGCCGAGTGGGAGGCGCTCACCGGTGTCGCGTGGCTGGTCAAGACCGTCGCGGAGGCGAGTCTGCTCGTCGCGCTGGCACGGCACGGCGTCGACGACCGGCGCGCCGTGTTGCTCGGCGCGAGTGCGTTCGCCGTCGGGTTCGCCACGCTCGGGGTGACGCGTGCGATCCCGGTCGCACTTCTCGCGCAGGTGTTCGTCGGGTTCGGCGCGGCCTCACTGATCTACGCGACGGTCCAGCTCGCCCATCGGCTCTCGCCCGAGGGGCTCGACGCGACCGCACAGACCGTCCTCTCGGCGCTCGGGATCGGACTCGGGCGCCTGATCGGAGAACTCGTCGCTGGCCCCGTCTACGAGGTCACCACGGTCCGAACGCTGTATCTCGCGCTCGCGCTCGGTGCCGTCCCGATCGGTCTCGCCGGTCTCGCGCTCTTCGTCGTCGCCGACCCCTCGAACTACTCGGGCAGTCGACACTCCGCGACGACGGGCAGGTGATCGGAGGGATAGGCCGTTTCCGATCGCAGATCGGTACAGACGCCGTGCTGGCGCACGTCGATCGACGGCGAGACGAAGACGTGATCGATCTTCCGGCTCGGAACGAGGCGCTCGAAGTCCGAGACGGTCGTCTCCGGGCCGTGATGGGGGTGCTGGCTCCGATCGATTGCGTTGTCGAGTGGCCCCCCGGCGAGTGTCTCGTAGGCCGGATCGCCGACCGCACAGTTGAAATCGCCCGTCAGGACGATCGGTGCGCCGTCGGCCACCTCGGCGACACGATCCAGGGCGAGTCGGGCGCTCTCCCGGCGGGCCTCGCGGCCGTCGTGGGAGAAGTGGGTGTTCGCGTGGACAAAGGTTCGCCCGGTGGTCGCCTCCTCGAGGCGCGCCCACGTGACGATCCGGGGATGGCGGGCGTCCCACCCGAGACTTCCGGCGTCGTCGGGTGTCTCCGAGAGCCAGAAGGTGTCGTGGGCCTTGAGCGTGAACCGATCGGTGCGATACCCGATCGGGGTGTACTCGCCCTCGGCATCGCCATCGACGCGTGGCCGACCGACCCAGGCAAACCCGGGCAGATCCGCCCGAAGATCGTCGAGCTGGTGATCGAGCGGTTCCTGAAGGCCGATCAGTGCGGGATCGCGAAACCGGATCGTTCCGGCGACAGATCGGCGTCGATTCGGCCAGGCGTGAGCGCCATCGTCCGGGTTGTCGTACCGGACGTTGTAGGTCATGACGCGAAACCACGCAGTCATCGCCCGACCGTTCGGCCCGGGGGGTCTATTGCGTTTGGATCGCGGCCCGATCGATCGCTCCCGAAAGGGTGTTGGTCGGTGGTCCCGACGCGACGGCATGACCCAGTTCTTCGAGGTCGATCGGCGAGACGGTCCTGCCAGGATCGGTCACGTGCGCACGACCGATCCCCTCCGGACGCCCGGACTCGTGGGCGATCGACTCGTCGATGCGGGCAGCGAGTGGGTTGCCGACCGGTCGATCGAGGCCGATCCGACCGCGCTCACCGTTCTGCCCCATCGAGCCTTCCCCGCGGGCACGCCCGCCGAGATCCAGGACACGCTGGACCCGTCGCTTCCCGACCGGGACGCGCCGACCGCCGCCGTGGTCACGCCCGAGACGGCCGGCGATCGAGGGACCGACGCGTACGTCCTCTCGGGTGCGCCCGCGATCGACCGGGATGCACGCGCCCTCCTCGATCGCGTGGTCGCCGTGCGCGAGGCCATCCCGCCCGATTCCGCGCTGTACCTCCCTGGCCTGGCGACGCCGCGTCTCGTTCCCACGCTCGTGTACGCTGGTGCGGACCTGTTCGACGAGGATCGCGCGGTGGTCGCCGGGCGTGCGGGCCGGTATCTCACCGTCGAGGGGTCGCGCCGCCTCCAGGATCTCGACACGCTGCCGTGTGCCTGTCCGACCTGTCGCGACCGAACACCCGACTCGTTCGATCGCGAGGCGTGCGTCGAGCACAACGTCGCTGCCCTGAAGGCGGCGATCGGGACGGTCCGTCAGCGCATCGCGGAGGGTCGCCTGCGGGATTATATCGAGGGGCAATCGCGACAGGCACGCTGGCTGGCCGAGGCGGTCGAGCGATTGGACGACACCGAGTACCTCGCCCAGCGGACGCCGATCGTCCGGAACGCGACGATGACGGCGACCGGCGACGCAACCGTCCGCCGCCCCGAAATTCGGCGATTTGCCGACCGCGTCGTCGAGCGCTTCGAGGCCCGCCTCGCCGATACTGCCGTGCTCGTCCCGTGTTCGGCGACCAAACCCTACGGCGACTCACCCAGTCACCGCGAGTTCCGCGACGCGATCGACTACCGCGCGCACACGGTATCGTTGACCTCGCCGCTGGGCGTCGTCCCGCAGGAACTCGAGTTGACCTATCCCGCCCAGCACTACGACACCGTCGTGACGGGCACCTGGACCGAGACCGAGATCGCACACGTCGCCGGGACCCTCCGGCGGTATCTCGACGCACAGGATTACGACCGCGTCCTCGCGCACGTGCCCGACGACTATCGCCCGATCGTCGAGCGCGCGACGGCCCCGCTCGATCTGGACGTGGTCAGGACCGCGGGCGAGGACCACCCCCGCGACAGGGACGCCCTCGATCGGCTGGACGACGCACTCGCGGGCGAGGATCGCTATCGCAAACGCGCTCGCCAGCACGCGACGATCCGGGCGATCGCGGATTACCAGTTCGGTGCCGGGGCCGGGGACGCGATCTTCGAGGATCTCGCAGTCGAGAGTGTTCACCCGAAACTCCGCGCGCTCGACGGTGACGGCACGCAACTCGCGGCGGTCGTCCCCGAATACGGGACGCTCGCCTTTACGCTCGCCGGGGCCCGCCGGTGGCTCGACGCCGACGTGCGGACGCTCCGGGCGGATATCGACGACTTCGTGCCACACGGAAGCGTCCTCGCACCCGGCGTTCGCGGTGCCGACCCCGCGATTCGGGTGGGCGACGAGGTGGTCTTCGAGGGGCCATCGGCAATCGCCGTCGGCCGCGCGACGATGAGCGGCCCCGAGATGGCTGCGAGCACGCGCGGCGTGGCCTGTGAGGTGCGCCACGTCGAACAACGGTGAACGCCGATACTGCTGATCCGATCGACGAATCACGAGACCGGGCGATGAATTCGATCGACGAATCACGAGACCGGGCGAGGAGGCACTCGAACTGATACTGCCGGACACAAGAAATTGAACACGCTCGTTGTCTGCACGGGTGAGTACCGTCGTGAATCGCAAAAACACCCACTTGATTGCTCACGGACTTGTGTCCGACAGTATGAGGGACGCCGACCGGGTCGATCGGCGATTCGCCGGACGGAACGGCCGATCGTCGTTCCGATACCTATAACTTGATTTCCCGCGATCGGTCTGTCAAACGATGGCACTTGACTGGAAGGGGGTCGTCACTGTCCTCTATCTCGGGATCGTTGGATTTGGGACGCTCGTGGTCGGGACGGGTGACGTGATAATCGCGTCCGGGGGCGCAACGACGCTGCAGATCGTCGGGGCGATCGGCACGACCGCCGCGGGCGCGGGACTGACGAGCGTGGCGCTGGCCCTGTACTTCGAACAGGAGTGGGCGCGCATCTTCGGGGTGGTCGTGCTGACGGTGCTGGTGGTATTGAACGGGTACACGATCGTCATGGCGGTCGGGTTCGATCGCTGGTTTGCGGCGGGACAGGTTCTCCCGAACCTGATCGTGCTGGGCTATCTCACGCTGCGCAATCCGCTCGAACGGGAGGGCCCGGTCGATCAGTCCGAGAGTGCGACCCGGATCGGGACGACGCTAAAGTGAGAGTCGACCCGGACGACGGCTGTCGCCGGTGGAGCGGCGTCGGAGCCCTGAAGGTCGTGGCCGGGAAATTGGGGCCATGAGCCAGGGCCGCCCCGACGCGACGAACGCGTTCAACGGGGTGATGCGCGACATCCGTGCGCGCAACGACGAGCAGTACGATCCTCGCGAACCGATTCGGGTCTGGACCGACGAAGATCTCACGCCCGAGGGCGTCCGGACGAGTCTGACGGCGGTGCTCAACACCGGTGGCTGTCGGTGGGCCCGTGCGGGCGGGTGCACGATGTGTGGCTACGTCGCCGAGTCCGTCCCCGACGGGAGCGTCGCCAGCGAGGACGTCCTCGCCCAGATCGACGCGATCGAGGCCCACGAGGCCGACGCGCTCGACGAACCGGCACCGCTGGTCAAACTCTACACCTCCGGATCGTTCCTGGACGAGCGCGAACTGAGCGGGGCGACTCGCGAGGCGATCGTCGAGCGCTTCGGCGATCGCGCACGAATCGTCGTCGAGTCGCTGCCGGAGTTCATGACTGCCGATCGCCTCGATCCACTCGCCTCGATCGGGCCAGAGATCGACGTTGCGGTCGGTCTGGAGACGGCGTCCGACCGGATTCGACAGGAGTGTATCAACAAGGTGTTCACCTTCGAGGAGTTCGCGACGGCCAGCGAGGTGGCGGCCGATCGTGGCGTCGGTGTCAAGGCCTATCTCCTGCTCAAACCCCCGTTCCTGTCCGAGTCCGAGGCGCTCGACGACGCCGTCGAGTCGGTCCGCCGGACGGCCGAATACGCCCACACCGTCTCGGTGAATCCGACGAACGTCCAGCAGTATACCCTCGTCGAGGATCTGTATCACGCCGATGGCTACCGGCCGCCCTGGCTGTGGTCGGTCGCCGCGGTGCTCGACCGGACGGCCGACGTTGACGCCATCGTCGTCTCCGATCCGGTGGGGAAGGGGAGTTCGCGGGGACCACACAACTGCGGTGAGTGTGACGACCGAGTCGCCCGCGCCATCGAGGACTTCGATCGCCGCCAGGAGCCAGCGGTCTTCGAGGAGGTGTCCTGTGCGTGCGAGGCCACCTGGGCCGAGGTGCTCGATCGCGAGAAATCGTTCGGAATGGTGCTTGCGGCCTGATCACTCGAACGCCCGAAGAATATCCTGCCCATCGGTGCCACCGATCGCCGCGAGCGTCGCGCGCTCGGGGTGGGGCATCATCACCGCGACGTGATCGCCCGCCTCGCCGGTCACGCCCGCGACGCTGCTCTTCGAGCCGTTGGGGTTGGCTTCCGGTGTCACCTCGCCCTCGGGCGTACAGTATCGCAGGAGCACGCGATCCTCGCGGTCGAGTGCGTCAAGACGGTCGTCGTCGATCTCGAATCGCCCCTCGCCGTGAGCGATCGGCAACTCGATGACTGTGCCCTCCTCGAAGCCTCGCGTCCAGGGCGTGTCGCCATTTTCGATTCGGCAGTGGACGTGTTCGCACTGGAAGCGCGCGCTGGCGTTGGTGGTGAAGGCCCCGGGCGTGAGCGAGGACTCACAGCCGATCTGTGCGCCATTACAGATGCCGAGCACGGGGATGCCCTCGCTGGCGGCCGTCCGGACCGCCTCCATGATCGGCGAGTGGGCGGCCATCGCGCCCGCGCGGAGGTAATCGCCATAGGAGAATCCGCCGGGCAGGACGATCCCGTCGGGGTCGTCGGGGAGGCCATCCTCGTGCCAGACCCGCTCGGCGTCGATCCCGACCGCATCGAGCGCGCGGACAGTGTCGCGATCGCAGTTGCTCCCGCCGAATTGGACGACCGCGACCGTCATGCGTCTCGCTCGCCGACGCTGACCTCGTAGTCGTGGATCGTCGGATTGGCCAGCAGTCGCTCGGTCATCTCCACGGCGCGATCCTCGGCGGCGTCGGCCGATTCGGCGTCGAGATCGATCTCGAAGCGGTCCATCGATCGGAGATCGTCGAGGTCGAACCCGAGTCGTTCGAGCGCGCGGGCGGTGGTCTCGGCCTCGGGGTCGAGCACGCCCGTCTTCAGGCTGACCGTCACGGTCGCGGTGTAGGCCGTCATCGATCGATGGGCGGGTGCCGCGCTCGTTAACCCTGTCGATCGATCGCGTCGCCGATCGGACTGTCGGCCCGTCGCGGCGGCGGTGCACTCAATCGAGAGCGACCCAGTCGTCGCGCTGGCCGGCCAGTCCGCGAAGCCGGACGCGGCGCTCGTCGCCCCCCTCGACCTCGATTCGGGCGTCGAACGTGCTCTCGATCGTGCGAAACACCTCGTCGTCGACGGTCGCGTCGTCGATCGCACAGACGAGCAGGCCCTTCTGCGAGCGCACCTGCCCGGTAAACGAGTGCAGAAACCGGTAGATCGGGCGGAGGTCGGTCGCCGTCGAGACCAGCGTCGTCAGCGAGGCGATGCCCGATCGGACGCGATCGTAGCCCGCGGCTTCGAGGTCGCGATGACCCTCGCTGAACCGGATGCCGATGCCGGTGAGATCGGTCGGTGTCGAGACCGATCGCGTGCGGACGCCGCCGGTCTGGTTCGATTCGCCCGCACAGCCGACCGCGACGATCCGGTCGTCGTCGAGCTCCGGATCGACCTCCTGGAGGCTCTCGACGGCCGATTCGACGCCGCGATCCGCGGCGACGACGAGGATCCCCTCCTCGGGCGGGCCGACGAGGAGGCGCGACTGGACGAGACGCGCCCCGTCGATCCCCGATCCGACGACCAGGATCGCACGCCCGGCCGGGATCGGATCGAAGGGGAGTCCGTCAACGGCGTAGGGTTCACTCATGGCCGCTCCCGAGGATATCGCTCGATTCGCCGGTCAGGATGGCGTGACGCATCTCGAGTTGCTCCTCGAACTCGTCGGTGTACTCGCCGAGCACCGCGACCTCGCGGTCGGTGAACTCCCGGACGACATCGTCGACGATACAGAAACTTCCGATGGGGTCGCCCTCGGCGGCCCGGATCGGAACGCCCGCGTACGACCGGATGCCGCCCTCGTCGAACCACTCGATGCCCGCGAATCGGGGGTCGTCCTGCACGTCCGGGACGACCAGTGGCCGATCAGCGAACACGGTGTGGGTACAGATCGTCTTCTCGCGATCCTGACGGCCCCAGTCCGCACCGGCACAGCCGACGAACTCCTCGAAGTGGGTGTCGATCACGCCGACGAACCCGACCGCCGCGTCGAGGTGATCGCGGGCCAGCTCCGAGAGGCGGTCGGCGGTCGTCTGGATCTGCAGGCTCGGCAGATCGTACCGGCGGAGCGTCGCGAGGCGCTGGCGCTCGTCGTCGGGGACCGGATAGCTCACCTGGCGGTGTTCGCTGACCAGATCCCGGACGAGCGTGAGCAACGCCGCCCCGCGATCCGCGATCGAACGCGGGAGGTGTTCGACGATCACGTTCTCGTGGGCGGCCGTGTCGAGTCGACTCAGGTCGTCGTCGTGAACTACGATTGGTACGTCCGGGTACCGGTCCCGAATCGTGGCGCCGAAATCGAGCGCCGAAACGCCATCGAGATCGGCGGCGGTGACGACGGCGTCGACATCGGTGTCTTCGACCGTTGCGAGGGCGTCGGCGCGACCGGTGGCGCCGTGGAGGTCGAGGTCCGGTCCGGCGCGCTGGAGATCCGCGAGTGTCGACTCGCGGCGGTCGTCGGCGGGATCGACGACCAGCACGGTGAGATTGTCGGCCGAGACCATGACGGACCGACGGCCGGCCGCCTCAAATGCGTGCCGGCGCGATTCTCAGTGGTCGAATCGCCGCGCCCGGGCGGTCGTGACGACATCTCGCGCGGCGACGGCCGCCCGGACGTCGTGGACGCGAATCACGTCAGCGCCCCGCACTGCCGCGAGTGCCGTGCCCGCCTGGGTCGCGTCGGGACAGTCACCGGCGGGCCGACCGACCGACTCGAACATCGACTTCTGGGAATGGCCGACCATGACCGGATGGCCGAGCGCGCGCAGTTCGTCGAGACGATCCAGGAGGGCGAAACTCTCGGCGGCGGACTTCCCGAATCCCAGCCCCGGATCGACGACGATCGGGTCGATGCCGGCCCGTTCCGCCCGGAGCACGGGATCGCGCAATCCGTCGATCACGTCGGTGACCACGTCGTCGTAGTCGACCGATCGGTCGGGATCGACCGGCGCATCGATGCTGTGCATCACCACCAGGCCGGCGTCGAACTCGGCGACCGTCGGGACCATCGCGGGATCGTCGAGTCCCGACACGTCGTTGATCAGGTCCGCACCCGCCTCCAGTGCGGCGCGCGCGACGCCGGCCTTGCGCGTGTCGACCGAGACCGTCGCCGGCGCGTCCGCGAGCGCCTCGACGACCGGCACGACGCGATCGCGCTCGATCGCCGGATCGACCGGATCGGCCCCCGGACGGGTCGATTCGCCGCCAACGTCGACGATCGCAGCGCCCGCCGAGATCATCTCGCGAGCGCGCTCGATCGCCGCCTCGTGATCGTCGTACTCGCCACCGTCGTGGAAACTGTCGGGCGTGACGTTGAGCACCCCCATGATCGCGACATCGTCGCTCCAGGGGCGCTCGTCCGACGATGCGGCGATCGACGCGTGGAGTCGATCGGTGATCGCCGCGGCGAGGTCGGCCTCGGTCAGCGCCTGCCTGATCGCGGCCTCGGAGGCCATCACGACGACCTCGACCGGCCCGGTTCGATCGGCATAGTCGGACAGCCAGGCTGATCCGCCGGCCGATTCGATCGCCGACCGGAGTCGGCGCGCCGCGCCGACCGGAAGCCGCGTGTGAATCGTGCGCTGGCGGGCGCCGCTCGCGGCCGCCGAATCGGCCGCCCCCGCGCGATCGAGGAGGGCGTCGAGAGCCGATTCGTCCTCGATACGGGGTTCGGCGACGGTCCGGGTGACGCCCGAGCGCGCCTCGCCGACGGCGTACAGGGATCCCGCGAGGACGACCGCGTCCCCGGGGTCGGCACCGGCCCGGGCGACCGACAGCGCGTCCTCGACGCCGGGTTGGATCAGTCGGGTCGCGTCCGGGACGACGGTCCCGACGGTGTCGGCGAGAACGGCCGGAGTTTCGGCGCGATCGTTTTCCGGTCGGGTCGTCACGACCCGATCCACGTCCGGCAACGCCGCGATCATGCCGCGGTGGTCCTTGTCGGCCATCGCCCCGATCACGAGGTGGAGTCGGTCGTATTCGAACGTCGAGAGCGTCTCGGCCAGGCGTTCGCAGGCGCCGGGGTTGTGCGCGCCGTCGAGAACGACCAGCGGGTCGCGATCGATCACCTCGAAGCGACCGGGCCAGTGCGCCCGGGCGAGTCCGGTCGCGATCGTCGCCGGGTCCACGTCGACGACCTGCCGGGCGAGTGCGGCCGCAACGCCAGCGTTTTGAGCCTGATGTGGACCGAGCAGGCCGAGATCGGTCTCGATCGACCAGTCCGCGCCGGCAAGGCCGACATTCCAGCGGAGGCCGTCCCGGCCACGGTCGTCGACGGTGAGGTCGTCGTCAGGCCCCCCGACCGTCGCGAGCGACGTTTCCTCGGCCAGCACCGAGCGTGCCTCGCCGGTGGTCGCGGTCACCAGCGGCCGATCGGCCGGCGCGATGGCGGCCTTGTCCCGGGCGATTTCTGCGATGGTATCGCCCAGGAGATCGGTGTGTTCGAGCGTCACGGTCGTCACCGCGCTCGCGACGGGATCGACGACGCTCGTCGCATCGTACCGGCCACCGATGCCGACCTCGAGGAGGGCCACATCCACGCCGTTTCGCCCGAACGCCCACAGTGCCATCGCCGTCACGGCCTCGAAGAAGGTCGGTGGCTGATCGGCCGACTGAACGATCGGGTCGATCTGTTCGACGAAAGTGGTCAGTTCCGACCGGGTGATCGGCCGTCCGTCGATCCGGACGCGCTCCCGAACGTCCTCGAGGTGTGGCGACGTGAACGTCCCAACCGAGACGCCCGCGTCAGAGAGAATCGATTCGAGCATGCGCGCGGTCGAGCCCTTGCCGTTCGATCCGGCGATCTGGACGGCTCTGAGATCCTCGTGTGGATCGCCCAGTGCGGCGAGGAGGTCCCGACAGGCCGCCGTGCCAGGCCGGGTGCCATAGCGGTGGAGATCGAAAAGAGAGGAGATCGCCTCGTGATGGTCCATGCCTGTTCGGTCCGGACGCGAGCGCTTGAGTGTGTCGGAGGCAATCGACGCGGGGTCGGCGATCACCCCCGATCGCGGGTGTCGAGCACCCACTCCGGCGCGTGTCGATCGATGATGCGGTCGACGACTGCGCCGAACCGACGCATGGCGTTCGATCGAGCGGAGACATCGATCATGTCGACGATCGTGGGCCACGATCGGTCCTGGAGCGCCTTCGCGACGAGCAGGCGGCGGTCGTCGGCATCGAGCGTGTCGTCGGGCGCCCCGTCGAGGAGGTGGGCGAGCACGAGTCGGCGGAAGGCTCGCGGTGCGATATCGTACAGCCCCTGGCCCGACCCCGCGCCAGCGACGACGCGCCACTCCTGGTTCGAGAGGCCTGGATCGGGCGATTCGGGACAGCCCGCGAGCACGGCGACCGCGAGGTCGGGATCGAGGTCGTCGAGCGGATCGGCGAGCATCCCGCCGATCCGGCGGGCGAACCACCGGGTGTGACGCTCGCACAGGGCATCGCCGGCCGATGTCAGCCCGTCGATCACGATCGCGGAATGCTCGCCGCTGGACGCGTTGCGCGTCAACGAGCAGTGAACGATGTCGAAGCCGGCCCGATTCCAGAACGCGAGCAGTCCGGGTGTCGCACCGAAGCCAGCGCCAACCCAGTCGACCGCCGCTTCGTCGCGAATGCGCTCGAGGAGGGTCGAGCCCAGTCCCCGTCGTCGAACGGCGGGATGGGTCGCGATCCGCATGATCCGCCAGCCCGTCGGCTGTCCGGCGGCCGGATCGCGAAGCTGTGAGCTGAGCACGTCGGGGATCATGTGGCCGCGGATCTGCTCGCCGTAATACAGCCGCTCGCGCCAGTCGGGCGAGAGCCCGCCTTCCCGGGCGAGGACGGCGACACTCGCGACGTGGCCGTCGATCAGGAGCGCGCGGACGGTCGTGTTCGGGGCGTCGACGATCCGAACGATGTCGTCGGGTTCGGTTCGGTAGTGGGCGACCGCGAGCAGGCCGACCACCTCGCCGAGCAGGTGATCGTCGCCGGCCAGCGTCGCGGCGTCGAGTTCGCGATAGGTGACTGTCGCGGGGGTCGCCCCCTCGATCAGCGGGTCGGGCGCGGGGCTGGCATCGAGTGCGAGCGCGCGAAACAGCCAGACTTCGATCGGGTCTGCCGGTGCCCACCGGATCGGGCGGGCGAGCGAAACGGTCGACACGGCGTGACGCGCCTCATCGAGACGGTCACGGAAGCGGACCTCGAAGCCTCGGCCGGTGCCCTCGTAGCCATGGAGCGTCGTCGCATACGCGACGGCATCGATCGCCAGCGAGTCGGCCAGCCGATCGACCGGGGCAGCGGCCGCCTCGTCGACCAGACAGACATCGGCGTCGAACGCGGTCTCGGCGATCGGTTCGAACCGCAGTCGGCCGTCGCCGACGCTCATCTCGGTCGGTGTCTTCTCGGATCGGTCACCTGATCGGCCGTCGATCGCCCGTGCGACCTCGGCCGCGCGTTCGAGCGCCGGCCGGGCGTTCCGGACGGCGGGGGCGGTCAGCAGAACCTCGCGGCCGTCGGCGGCCAGCGTGGCGCCAGCGATGCCGAGCACGCTCGATTTGCCCCGTCCGCGATCGGCCGCGAGCACGACGGCCCGCGGTGGATCGTCCAGGGATTCGAGCGCCGCGACTGCCGCCCGCTGATCCTCAGTGAGACAGGCCTCGGACGCGACCATCGGGACGGCTGGGTCCTCGGGAACGGCCGTGGCATCGGTCGAGGATGCCGTGGTCGAGGACCGTCGCGGGTCGCCGGGCGCGGAATCGACCGCCCCGTCGTCGATCACGCGGTCGGTATCCACGTCGACGATCGCGATACCGCGATGGGCACGCAGCGTTTCGATCAGTCGCCGGCGGACGTGACCGGTGACCGCAGACCGGTCGTGGGGCGGGACCGCCATCGTTGCGTCGAAGGCATCACGGTCGTCGGCCCACCGTGCCAGTGGCGGCGTCACGAGCACGACCAGACCGCCGCCCGCCACCGCGCCGACGCCGCGTCCGAGGGCGTTCGGCCGGAGCGAGGTGTGGGCATCGATCACGACGCAATCGCGCGTTTCGCCGAGGAGGGCGTCGCTCGCGTCGGGTGCGAGGTGTTCACAGTCCCATAGCGAGCGATCGCCGATGACGGTCGTCCGGTCCGGATCGATATCCGCACCGTCGAGAGCGTCGGCCAGTCGTCGTGTCGTTTCGGCACTCCCGGCGATGACGAGCATCCGGCGGTGGGTGGTCCGGCGCGCCGCGTCGCGCAGGCGTCCCGCCAGGTCCGCGAGCATAGCGACCGGAGGGCGTGCTGGCACAAGGCCGCTATGATCCCGTGGCCTCCATCGCATTCTTGACCGGGCCTGCCATTGGATCGAACGATGGAATCGATCGGACTCGTCGTCCGACTCCTCGCGGGCGTTGGCCTCATCCTGACCAACGGGTTTTTCGTCGCGATCGAGTTCGGTCTGACGCGCGCACGCCAGTTCAGCGAGGAGGAGTTTCTCGACGGGAGTCGAGGGCTGGAGCGTGCGTGGGCGATGACACAGGACCTCGAACTCTATTTGACGACCTGTCAGGTCGGGATTACTGCCTCAAGCATTGCCGTCGGGATCGTTGCCGAACCCGCTCTGGCGGCGCTGTTCGAGCCCCTTTTTGCGAACACCGCGCTCGCGAGCGTCGGATCGGGTGGTATCCTGGCCTTCCTGCTCATCAATCTCGTTCACCTGACCCACGGCGAGCAAACGCCGACGTATCTCGGCGTCGAGCGCTCGCGGACGGTCTGTCGCTACGGAGCGGGCCCGCTGTACTGGTTTCACCGGCTGATCGCGCCGATCATCACCCTCGGCGACTGGATGGCGAAAGCCACCCTTCGGTTGTTCGGCGTCGAGATGACCGGCGCGTGGCTCGAAACCGAGACCGACGTGATCGAGTCACGGGCGGACCTGCGCACTCGCCTCGGATCGATCCTCCAGCGCGGCGGCGTCTCGGAGGATCGTCGCGAGGAGGTCATGAACGCCCTCCAGATCGGCGAACAACCCGTTCGGGAGGTCATGTGCCCGTCGCGGAGATCGTTGCACTCACGACGATGGCCGACGTGGAGACCAATCTCGATCGCCTCGCCGACGATCCGCCCACACGATATCCGCTCGTGGGCGATGAGATGACGGACTTCCGGGGCATCGTCTACAGGCGGAACAGGCCGAGTGCCTCGGGGTCGTACGGAAATCGAAGATTTCC
>JBDGTN010000034.1:0-17430 GCA_042216835.1 Halococcoides sp. | reverse complement strand
GGGGCCGGCATCTCACCGATTCCGTAGCACGTCATGTTCCACAGGGCCACACAAAAACGCTTGCGGTAGGAAATCCGACACCCATCGTCCGTGGTCCGTGACCAAGTTGTCCGGTCGACCCCCGCCTGTTCGCTCCTCGGTTCCGACAGAGTGTCGGAACACTCGTCACTCACGGGAAGGCGGGGGTATGTGCTCGTATCTTTATCAGCCGGGTGCGAGGACGACAGGTTGAACGGGTCGGGAATCGAGAACCGCACATGCGCGCCGTTCGATTCCACGAATTCGGCGGCCCGGACGTATTCACTGTCGAATCGATCGATCGACCCGCCCCTGGCCCCGAGGAACTGCTCGTCAGGGTCGGTGCGACGAGTGTCAATCCCGTCGACACCTACATTCGCGAGGGGGCGTACGAGCCCGCCGACCTGCCGTGGATCCCGGGATCGGATCTCGCAGGGACGGTCGAATCGGTCGGAGACAGCGTCGAGACATTCGGGCCCGGCGACCGGGTTTACGCGACGGGGATCGGCCTCGACCGGCCGGGCGGAGCCGCCGAGTTCGTCACCGTCCCGACCGATCGCGTGGCTCGGCTGCCCGACCGGCTGTCGTTCGCCGAGGGCGCGGCGCTCGCACTCGTCGGTGCGACGGCCTGGCGGACCCTGATCGACGTCTGTGACTGCGATCCGTCCGAACGCGTCCTGATCCACGGCGGATCGGGGGGCGTCGGACACGTCGCCGTCCAACTCGCAGCGGCGGCGGGTGCCCGGGTCACCGCGACGGCCGCCCCGGAGTACCACGATGCCGTTCGGGAGTTCGGCGCGGACGCCGTGGTCGACTACGATCGCAACGATCTCGACGAGGCGATCGTCGCTGCCGGTCGTCCGGATGTCGTCCTCGACCACCGCGCCGACGAGTACCTCGACCTCGACGCGACCGTCGCCGCGCAGGGGGCGCGAATCGGCGTCATCGGCAACGAGGCGAGTGACGCGACGTTTGCCGACGTGCCACGCTGGCGGGGGAAGGGGCTCTCGGTCCATCACGTCAGCCTCTATAACGAGCGCGCGATCGATCGCGTGCTCGAGAGACTTGCCCGCCTCGCGGCCGATGGACAACTCCGTCCGCAGGTGGCCCGCCGGTACGACCTCCCAGACCTCCCGGCGGCACAGCGGGCGATTCGCTCGGAGAGCGTCTGTGGCAAACTCGTCGTCGAGCCCACAGACCAAAGAGGGGGCCCCGCGTAGGGCCGATCGACCGACGGGATCGATGTCACTCTACGAACTCCAGCGCGAGGGCGACGTCCGAGGGCTGATCGAGACGCTCGAAGAGAGCCAGAGCGACGAGGTGCGCCGCCGTGCGGCGGAGTATCTCGGCGAATTTCCCGACCACAAACACCGCGACGAGGCGATCGATGCGCTGGTCGATACCGCCCAGACGGCCGAGAGCGAGGCCGTGACGGCGGCAGCGATCGACGCGCTCGATCGCCTCGGGAGCGACGCCGTCGAGCAGTTGATCGGCGAGATGACCGGTATGGATCTCGAATCCGGTGCCGACTGGAAGCGTGCGAAGGCCTTCGTTCGGGCGCTCGGTGCCGATGTGGCAGAGATCCGGATGGCAGCGGCGAACGCCCTTGGAAGCCTCGGCGAGGCCGATGCGATCGAGACGCTGATCGAGCACCTCGACGATTCCGATCCGCGCGTTCGGGCTCGAGCGGCCCGGGCCTGTGGTCAGATCGGCGACCCGCGCGCAGTCGGCCCGCTCGCCGACCACCTGTCCGACGAGCCGGCTCAGATCCGGGCGGCTGCGGCGGGGGCCCTCGGTGAGATCGGGAATCGCGAGGCGCTGCAGGCGCTGCTGGAGATGTACGACGACGAAGACAGTCGCGTCCGCCGGATCGCCGTCGACGCGTACGGCAACTTCAACAACGACCGCCCGGTCGATGCGCTGATCGAGGCTCTCGACGACGACTCGGCGACCGTCCGGCGAACCGCGGTGTACTCGCTGATCGAAGTGCTCGCGAACGTGCCGACCGACCGGTCTCACGAGATCCGCGAAACCGTCGTCGAAACGCTCCAGGCAGCCGACGAGTCGAGCGTCGTCGGGCCCCTGACCGAAATCCTGACCGAAACGACCCAGGACCCACAGCGCCGCAACAGCGCGTGGTTGCTCGGACGGGTGGCCTCCGGCGAGCGCAGTCCGATAATCGACGCCCTCGTCGAGGCGATGGAAGACGACGACCAGATGACCGCCCAGTTCGCAGCGACCAGCCTCGCCGAGATCGGGGGGACGACCGTCGAGGGCCGACTGATCGACGTGCTGGAGGACGACCATCGACCCAGCGAGATCCGTGCTCAGGCGGCGTTCGTCCTCGGAAAGATCGGTGGCGATCGGGCGCGTCGCCACCTCGAGGAGATCCTCGAAAATTGCGAGGACGAGACCATCCGCGAGCGAGCGTTTTCGGCCCTCTCGAAACTCGGCGGTCACGACGGTGGCCCCGCCGATTAAGAGGACTCATCCCCAAGTACGATGTGGAGACTGCCGGCAGGATGCCCGACGAATCCAAACTGGCCGATACGACTGGCCGGATCGCCCGCATCGTCGAGAACGGCCACAAGCGGAACGATCTCGAATGGCACAAGTGCCGGCTCTTGCTGTCGACCGATCGCCTGATCGTCGTGACCAACGAGGGCAAACGGCCCATCGAACTGGATTCGATCACGGCCGTCAAGTCACGCAGTGGGCTCTCGACGGGCAGCGACGACGGATATCTCTCCGTTCAGGTCGGGACCGATGTGGACGTACTCGCCCCGAACGAACCGGGGTTCGGCGACGCCCTCTACAGTGCGGTCCTCGATCAGCGGACCGTCCTGATCAAACACCCGGCCCTCGAAGGTGGCGTCGTTCAGGACACCGACTGGAGCCGCGGCCGGATCAAAATCGGTGACGGGACCGTCGATCTCGCCGTCGCCACCGGAAGCTTCGTCGAGGTCGACCTCTCCGATGTCGGGACCGTCGAGCGCGCCGAACAGCGGGTCGCCGGTGACGAACGCGACGTCATCCAGATCGAACATTCCGTCGAGGGGACGAGCGTCGAAACGCACGTCACCGGGCCCAGACGCGATACCAACGTCCTGTTTTCGTATCTCCGGCGAGAGACGAGCACCGACACGGACATCGATCTGAACGACGACGAGCAAACGGTCCTGATGGCGCTGTACAGCGGCGTCTCGCCCTTCGAGATCCCGGACTTCGTCGATATGGACATCGAACACGTCGAGGAAATCTACGATCGACTGATCGAGGCGGGACTCCTCCGAGAGGTCCGTACGCGACGATCGGTCTCGCTGTTGCCTCGCGGTCGGAACATCGCTGGCGAAGAAATGGCCGAGCAGTAAGGTGGCCCCGACCGGCGGGTCATTCGTTGACGACTTCGAGGTTGCGGCTGACGATCACACGACCGATCGGTGTCAGTGCCGGCGCTTCGTCCGCATACGTGATGACGCCATCGTCGTCGAGGTCGTCCAGCAACATCGAGATGCGCGTGCCGTCGGTCCCGAGCGTTCGGGCCAGTGCGGCCGGATCGTCGAGTTCGGTCGAATAAATGGTCACGAGAAGTTCGATCCTGTCCTCGGAGAGATCGAGATCGCTCGCCTCGGACACCAGATCGCTGTATTCCAGTCGAATGAATCGGCCGAGAATGTTCGACAATCGTCCGGATGGCAGGGCGACGAGCGTCGTCACGGCCCGACCCCCGCTCACGTGACGGACGGCGATCACCGGTCGGGACTGACCGTCGATCTCGCGAGTCAATCGATCGAAGTTCGAGACTGTGCCCAGGCGAATCGTAAACTCGTCGTCTTCGCGAATGATGTCGAGTCGATGGCCTTCGATGGCGATCGTCGCCGGTTCGAAGTCCTCACCAGTGACGCGACCACCGATCCGGGCGGGGTGCTGCACCGTGACGGTCGTGCCGTTCACCAGCGCCTTGAACAGTACCGTCGAGAACTTCTCGATCGTCTCGTCGTCGGCTTCGATGACCGCCGTCGCACGAGTCTCGTCAGTTTCGAATGCGACCGTCACCGTCGAGTCGAAAAAATTTCCCAGATCCGGCGGGACGTGACCGACCGCCACGTCGAACACCGACGACAGCGCGATCGTCACCGTCCGTTCGGGATCGGCCGCCAGAACGAGACGCTTCTCGGAGAGCAAAATGCGACCGCGGACGGGTTCGGAGTCACCCGAGACTTCCGTATTGAACGTGGCGACGAAGTCCGCGATCACTGATTCCGACATCGGGCGAGCCCTCGCTACGAATTACGGCGGGGGGTTACAAGTAACCTGTTCCCAATCCACACCGGACACCCCATTCCCGATCGGCCTCCACCGATCTCTCCACACCCGATCGGCCCACATCGCTCACTCCACGAGGTCTCGGGCGATCGATGTCAGCGATCGATCCGGAGGGTCACGGGTGTGATAGATCACGCGCTCGCCGGGCGGACGGAGACCGATCTTGTATCCCGGCGTGATCACGTCGAGCGCGATCGACCGACCGATCGGGATGTCGACCGATTCGAGCCAGTCGGCGAACCGCCCCGTCGGCCCCTCCCCGGCGGCCGATCGACTGTCGGCGACGGCCCCGATCCGGGCATCGCCGTCGAACCCGGAGTCGACGACGGCGTGGGTTTCGGTGCCCGCCAGCGACACCACACACCGATCGCCCGGGTCGAGATCGACTCCCGCCGGGATCGACACCGATGGCCGACTCGTCCGGCCGATGCGCTCGACGGTCACGCGATGGGAGTCGATCGCGTCGTGATCACTCGGGAGCCGTTCGGCCATCCGCTCTTACTCCTCGAACACGGTCTCGGGGTCCTCGTCACCGCGCTCGACGATGCGGGTGTTGAGCTGTCGGATGTCGTCGCTGACCTCGTTCCCGCGAACGGTCACGCGGCGGCGCTCACCGTCGCGATCCGGGTTGAATCCCGTCCCGCCGTCCGAGAGGATCTCCTCGACGCCCGGTCCGGTCACGTCCTCGCGCATCGGGCGGCCCGAGGTGTCGGAGCCGCCGGCCAGTTCCAGTCGGTAGCCGTCCAGGCCGACCGCACTGCCGTCGATTTCCTCGCCGATCGTGCGACCGACGAATCGGTTGGCGTCCTGTCCATCCACGTCGTGCTGGTAGGTCCGGCCCGACTCGGGGTCTGCGACCGTGACCGTGAAATCAGCCATATCGGGCGATACCGGGCAGCGGGCATAAGCCCGTCGAACAGGGACCCCACCGCGCCAGTCGGCGTGAAGAGGTGGTCCCCCGACATCGGGGGCCTTCTCAAGGGACGGGAATTCCAAGGGACGTTTTGACGGGTGAACTCGAACGACCGTCAATGCCGGGGATGCGCGCCGAACTCGAGGTGTCCACGCCGGGCGACTGCCCGGTCGCCGCGCTCTCGGAAACCGTCGAGGGATCGATATCGTCGATATCGCGGGCGGGCGATACCAGTGACGGTGTCGTCGAGCAGTTCACGGCCCCATCGGAAATCGACGCCGACGAGGACTGTTCGCAACTGTTCGAGTACCGCTCGGCCAGCGTCTACCAGCTCGAACACGACGTTCGGAACTGCCTGTGTTCGACCGTCGAGGAGGCCGGTCACCCGATCGCGAACGTCCGGGCCGAGGACGGATCACTGGCGATCGCACTCCATCTGACCGACATCGAGGACCTCCGCGAACTCGTCACCGATCTCCGGGAGCGCTTTGGCGACGTAACGATCCGGTATCTCCTCCAGGTCGACAGTGACGACACGGGCGCCGACGACGTGGTCCCGATCGATCGCAATCGACTGACCGACCGCCAGCAGGAAGTGCTGGAGACGGCCTACGACATGGGATATTTCGCCTATCCCCGCATGGCCAACGCGACAGAAGTCGCCAACGCGCTCGACATCGACTCCTCGACGTTCACCGAACACCTCGCGGCGGCCCAGTCGAAACTGATGGACGAACTCCTGTCTACCCCCTGAACTCGCCGGCCGGGGCGATTGTCGGCGCTGGGAGACCAGATCGAAGCGCCGGGCTCACTCCCGGAGCGGTCGTCAGGCATCCCATTCGACCACTGGTCCCGGAGCGGTCGTCAGGCATCCCATTCGACCACTGGTCCCGGAGCGGTCGTCAGGCATCCCATTCGACCACTGGGCGACCCGACCGGGCCCGTCGTCGATAGGCCGTCTGGGCCGCTCGAATCGCCGCCGGGAACGATCGGCCATTCGCGAGCGCGCCCTCGACGCGATCGAGCAGCCACTGGCTGGGGACGATCGCCCGCCTGGCCCGGCGCTCGATCGGTGCGAGGAGGTCGTCGGCCTCACTCGAATCCACGGGCATCTCCGCCAATCCCGCCCGCGCCGTCCGGAAGAGGTCGGTCCAGACGCGGTCGCGGTCGGTCACCCGCTCGCCCGACCGATCGATCCAGGCCAGCGTGGCCTCGGGGCCGTTCTCGACGACATCGTAAAAGCAGCGCTCGGCAGCGTCGCGATCGAGATCGAGAACGGGATGGTCGGTGGCGACGATGCCGACGACGAGACCGGCGACCAGCGCCGTGAGCGCCACGGTCTCGCCCACGGTCGGCTGGGTCGGCAACGGCCGATACTCGATCCGCATCGATCGCTCGTCGCAGACACCGGAAACGGGATCGCCGCCGAACACCGGGCGAACCCACCGCCAGTACAGTCCGCGCTTGTGGCGAAGCTCCCAGAATTCGTCGAGGCCGTGCCGATCGCCATCGTCGAGCCACTCGCGCAGGACTGGTCCGAGCGTATCGTCGTCGGCGATCGCAGCGACGGACTCGCCCGGGGTCGACGTGTCTCCCGGGACCGCGACTTTCGGTCGGTCGGTCTGATTGACCGACTGCTCGAAGGCCGCGATCCGGAGTTCGTGGTGGGTGTCGGCGAGCACGCGCTCGGGATCGGCCCCGCGATAGCAGTCCGCCGGGAGGAGCGGCGAATTGGTCGCCAGCGAGAGGACGGGTCCGAGCGTCCGGATCGCGCCCCGCATCGCAGCGGGGAGGTCCTCGGCGTTCGGGACGAGCACGTGGGGCTGGATCGATGTCGCCAGCGATTCGAACAGGATCGTCGGAAACTCGCGATCGAAGCCCGGCACCGCGAACGGAATCGCCCCGCCGGCCCGCCGGAGTGCATCGTTGTCGATGGCGACGTATCGCGGATTCTCGTGCATATTCTCGGCGACGGTCACGCCGTCGTGATCCTCGACGGCCGAGCAGTACGCGACCGTTCCCGCCGCCGCGGGGGCCGGCGCCATCCCCGACAGTGAGACCGCTCGATCCGGTCCGACCGCCGACCGGGCCGAATCGAGTGCATCCGCGATCTGGGCTCGCTGCCGTCGGAATCCGGCCGTCGAGAGCGGTGCTGGCGCGGCGTTGATCTCCAGATTGTGAACGCCGAGTTCCGGCGCCACATCGTCGACCGAGAGCGCCGCGTCGGGCACCCGACCGAGAGTGACGCGTGCGCCCGACGAATCGAGGACGGTCGCCTCGAGTTCGAGACCGACCGAGAATCCATCACTGTCGAACTCGCCGGCGTCGATCGCCGCGGCGAGGCGGTCGGCCTGTCGGTCGACCCGCTCGGCGAACGTCTCGTGAGCCTCGGCCGACAGCGACCGCCGCACGAACGCGACCGTGTCCATAGACGGAATACGGACAGCCCCCTCTTGAGTGACGGGGCCTTCAACAGTGACCGCCGGGGGACGGGCCAGCAGCCACTCGCACAGCCTCACACCGACCGGGCAATCTCGGCCGCGAGCCCCGTATACTCAGCGGGCGTGAGTGCACGCAGGCGGTCGGCCACCGCGGGATCGATATCGATGCCGTCGAGCGCACCGCGAAGGTCCTCGATCGTGACCTCGCGACCGCGTGTCGCGGCCTTGATCTGCTCGTAGGCATCGGGGTGTCCCTCCCGGCGGAGGACGGTCTGGTAGGCCTCGGCGAGGACCGCCGGGGTCGCCTCGAGGTCCTCGCGCATGGTCTCGGCGACCGGCGTCACCGACTCCAGGCCAGCGAGAGTCTTCACGTACCCGATCCGGCAGTGAGCGAGCGTGCCGCCGATCTGGCGTTTGACCGTCGAGTCCGAGAGGTCGCGCTGGAGGCGGGAGTTCGTCAGGTACGATCCGAGAAAGGCCAGATCGCTGGTTGCCTTCGAGAGGTTGCCCTCGCTGTTTTCGAAGTCGATCGGATTGACCTTGTGTGGCATCGTCGACGATCCGGTTTCGTCGTCGCCGGCGTCCTGGCCAAGATACCCCTGGGAGACGTAGAGCCAGGCGTCCCGGTCGAGGTCGATCAGCATGTTGTTCACCCGGCGGAGCGCGTCGAACAGGCGAGCGAGGTCGTCGCTGGGATTGACCTGCGTGGTCAGCGGTTCGTGATCCAGTCCGAGGTCAGCGACGAAATCGGCGGCGAACGCGGGCCAGGTGATGTCGGGATAGGCGACGTGGTGGGCAGCGTACGTGCCCGAGGCACCGGCGAGTTTGCCCGAGAGGTCGTCGACGGCACGTTCGACATCGCCGATCGCCCGACCCATGCGGCTGGCGTAGACCGCCATCTCCTTGCCGAAGGTCGTCGGTGTGGCTGGCTGGCCGTGGGTGCGCGCGAGCATCGAGAGATTGCGATACTCGTGAGCGAATGCGACCAGTCGATCGCGGATCGCCCGAAGATCGTCGAGCAAGACCTCCCTGACCGCCGGGCCGATCAGGAGTCGGTAGGCGAGATTGTTGACATCCTCGCTTGTCAGCCCGAAGTGCAGCCACTCCGCGCCGAGACCCTCCGGCAGGCGCGCCCGCAAGAAATACTCGACCGCCTTCACGTCGTGGTTGGTCGCGGCGTACTCGTCGGTCCCCTCGGTCTCGATCTGCTTGACGCGAGCGGCATCGCCCGCGTCGAAGTCCTCGTGAATCGCGCGAAGGTGGTCGCGCTGATCGTCGTCGATCGTCACCGGCGTCACGTCGAGATCGGCCAGCGCGATCAGGTATTCGATCTCGACGCGAACGCGGGCGCGAATCAGCGCCTGCTCGCTGACGTACTCGACCAGTGGCTCGGTATAGCGGGCGTATCGGCCGTCGAGCGGCGAGACAGCCCGGAGTGGATCGCGGTCGGCCATACTGCCCGTGAGGCGAGCGCGTGAAAAAGGACGGCGATGGCGCTCCACCCGGGTCAGGGCAAACCCGTTCGACCCGGACCGAAATCGAGGCGAACCTCTTCGATTCGGGCCGAGACGAACGTCTTCGACCCACATCGAAGCGAACACCTTCGCCCCAACGACCGTCTGTACGCGGGCCCGACGGCCGTCATGGCCGAGTCCGCCGACCGACCGGCACACCGACTGTTTTCCGACCTGGGCAAGCGCGTCCTCCGGCCCGGCGGGCGCGCGCTCACCGATCGCCTGATCGACCATCTCGATCCCCGGTCCGGCGAGGATATCGTCGAGTTCGCCCCGGGGACGGGTGCGACCGCCGAGCGTCTGCTCGCGCGCGATCCAGGAACGTATCGCGGGATCGACCTCGACAGTGCCACCGTCGCAGACCTTCGGGACCGTCTCGGCGGTCCGAACCAATCGTTCATGATCGGTCACGCCGCCGAAACGGGGTTCGATCGGTCGACCGCCGACGTGTGTGTCACCGAGGCCATGCTGACGATGCAGTCCGACGCTGGTGTGACGGCGATCGTCGAGGAGGCCGAGCGTCTCCTCCGGCCCGGTGGCCGGTACGGATTCCACGAACTCGCGGTTCGCGATGGGGTCCCTGCAGAGCGCCAGGAGCGAATTGCGGCGGATCTCGAGGCGGCGCTCGGTGTTCCCGCCCGCCCCCGAACCGAATCCGACTGGATCGAGACGGTCGAGCGCGAGGGGTTCGACATCGAGTGGACCGGCCGGGCGCCGATGGCGTTGCTCGACCCGCGACGACTCGTGGCCGACGAAGGACTCCTCGGGGCGCTCACGTTCGGAGCGACCCTCCTCCGCGACGGCGATGCACGGCGACGCGTCCGATCGATTCGCGCCACGTTCCACGAGCACGATGACGCGCTCGTGGCCGTCGCAGCGGTCGGCCGGGCCTGAAGAAAGGCTCATGTGATCACCGGCCCCGGCTCCGATGTGAGATCCTTCCCGTCGGAAGGCCACGAAGAGTCGGGACGCGGCCGGTACGGAGCGGACCAGCACCGATTGGGAAGCCGCGATCGACACTCGACGAAACGACCGGGCCCAGATCCGCAAGGACTTTTCGACACCGCCGCGGTGTGAGCCACATGCAGATCGCCGGCATGGCCTCGAACCGGGGCCGCAATCTGATGAACATCGCCGATCGCACGCCGGGCGGCGCGGAACTCGCCGTCGTCCTCACGAACGACGCGGACGCGCCCGTGCTGGAGACGGCCCGCGAGCGATCGATCCCGACCGAGGTGGTCGAACGACCCGAGGGCCAGTCGCGTGCCGACCACGAGGCCCGCGTCCTGGATGCGCTCGCGGACTACGACGTGGACATCGTCTGTCTCGACGGCTACATGCGCATCCTCGAAAAGACCTACCTCGAAAGCGCGCCGACGACGCTCAACGTCCATCCCGCCTTGCTGCCCGCGTTCCCGGGCATGGACGCCCACGAGCAGGTGCTCGAAGCAGGTGTGAAGACCACAGGCTGTACGGTCCACGTCGTCGACGACACCGTCGACGGCGGGCCGATCGTCACCCAGGAACCCCTCCCGGTTCGGGATGGCGACACCGTCGAGGACCTCAAAGAACGCGTTCTCTACGAGGCCGAGTTCCGGGCGTATCCCCGCGCTGTGCGCTGGTTCGCCGAGGATCGCGTGACCGTCGATCACGAGGCGGGCACGGTCTCGGTCGACGGCGACGACGGCGATCCCTACCCCGCGCGCCGACTGACGAGCACCGATCGGGCCGCCGAGTTGCGCTACGGCGAGAATCCCCACCAGGACGGCGCGCTGTACGCCGACACGACCGTCGAGGAGGCCAGCGTCGTCGATGCCGAGCAGTTGAATCCGGGCGCGAAGGGGATGGGCTACAACAATTTCAACGACGCCGACGCGGCGCTGAATCTCGTCAAGGAGTTCGACGAGCCTGCGTGTGCGGTCATCAAACACACCAACCCCGCGGGCTGTGCGGTCGCCGACTCGATCGCCGACGCCTACGCCGACGCGCTCGCGACCGATCCGAAGAGTGCCTTCGGCGGAATCGTCGCGCTCAACCGGCCCTGCGACGCGGCGACCGCCGACCAGATCGTCGACTCGTTCAAGGAGGTCACGATCGCGCCGAGCTATACCGACGCCGCACTGGAGGTGCTTCGCGAAAAGGACAATCTCCGCGTGCTGGCAGTCGGCGAGCAGTTCGAGGCGACGGCCCCGCACACCGAAAAACCGATCGTCGGCGGGCGACTCCTGCAGGATCGCGATCGCCAGTCGATCGCGCGCGACGACCTCGACATCGTCACCGAGCGCGAGCCAGGCGACGCCGAAATCGAGTCGCTCCTCTTTGCCTGGCACACCATCAAACACGTCAAATCGAACGCGATCGTGTTCGCCGACGGCACCGAAACCGTCGGCGTCGGTGCTGGACAGGTCTCACGGGTCGACGCCGTCGAGATCGCCGAGATGAAGGCTCGCAACGACGCCGAGGGCAAGACCCCCGAGGGCGCAGTGATGGCCTCGGATGCATTCTTTCCGTTCCCGGACGGCATTGCGGTCGCCGCCGAGGCTGGCATCGAGGCCGTCATCCAGCCGGGCGGGAGCGTCAACGACGACGACGTGATCGCCGCCGCCGACGAGCACGACATGGCGATGGTGTTCACCGGGACGCGGGCGTTTCGACACGATTAGCGCGTCGCGGATCGGGATCGATGTCGTCGCCGCTGGTCCAGGACGGGACGAGTTGGTCGACGTGATCGATTCCCTCGTCCCACCAGTGGACCGCGAGCGATCGATCGGACGACCCCTGGCGCACCGCGAGGAAGGTCTCCTCGTCGCCGAACCGATCGTCGACTCCCCGGACGAGACCGGCCTCCATCACGGTCGGATACGGCGTCTCGAAGGTGATCGTTCCGACACCACGGCCCTCGCTATCGAGCGTGATCGGCCACCGGTCGCATCGTCGGTGGTACCGGTCGTACTGCTCGGCGAGTGCGGACAGCGCGTCGTCGATCCGATCGTGATCTGGCCAGTCCATCGAGCGGGCGAGTCCACGACCGATCACGAAGAGTGTGCACCGACCGACATCCGATTCGATGCGATCGTACACCGCGAGGCAATCCGCGAGATCGTACCACGCCGCTGGATCGGGCTCCGAAACGCCCTCGTCGTCGAGAATTGTTGTCACGGAGTCATGACAGGAGCCACAGGCCTGGCGGAGGGCTCGGGGGATCGCCGTGAGGAACACGCCCGAGACCTCGGTGGCGGACGAACCGGGAGTCATGTGGATGCGGCAATTATTCCCGGTTCGTTAATAATGCCCAGTCCCAGTATTCGTCCCTGATATTCGGGACGAGTTACGTGTCGATAACACAATACGGGCCGTCCTGCCGGTAGCCCCGCTGGCGGTAGTACTCGCGAGCGCCGATCCCGGCGAGGACGGCCAGACGGTCGTGATCCCGCTCGCCCGCGATGCGCTCGGCGCGGTCGAGCAGACGCTCGCCCCAGCCGCGGTGTTGCCAGCCCGACCCGCCGGACTCGATGCCGACCTGGGACCCGTAGACGTGGAGTTCCCGGAGGACCGCCGCACTCGCGAGTTCTGGCCGGACGACCCGTCCGGGTTCGCGCAATCGAGCGAAGCCGACGAGCGCGTCGCGATCGACGCCGCGTGCCTGGACGAAGTGTTCGGTCCCGCCCGCGGCGTCGTACGTTCGCACGTCGATCTCGACGGTCGATGGTCCATCGGAGTCGTCGGCCATCCCGACCTCACGACACCGGATACAGTCACAGGATCGGCCACTCGATTCGAGACGCTGGCGGGCGAGTTGCCGGAGATTGGACTTCTGGACGCCTGCCTCGATCAGGGGCGCCGGAATGTCGCGCTGGACGCGCGAGAGTCGCGTGTACTCGGGAATCCTGGCCTTCGCGTCGGCGACGAGATCCGCCGCGCGCTCGCTGGTCAGTGGATCGAAGTCGCCGCCCAGCCACTGATCGTACAGAGCGGTGCCCTCGACGACGAGCGTCGGATAGATCTTGAGGTAGTCGGGGCGCCAGCGCGGCGACTCGAAGATGCGCTCGAAGTCCGTGCGAATCGCACGCTCGTCGTGGCCAGGGAGGCCGGGCATCATGTGGAATCCGACCTTGAAACCGGCGTCGCGCAATCGCCGGTTCGCCGCGGCCGATTCGGCGACGGTGTGGCCGCGCCCGACCCGATCGAGCACGTCCGAGTGGGTGGTCTGGACGCCGACCTCGACTTTCGTCACACCGAGTTCGAGCATGCGATCGATCTGGTCGGGGCCACACCAGTCGGGCTTGGTCTCGAAGGTCGTCGTGACGTTGCGCACCCGACCGGTTTCGTTTTTCGCGATGGCGGCCTCGATCGGTTCGAACTCGTAGTCGGACGGCGCCTGGGCGAACGATCGGTCCTCCGCGGGCGTCGGGTCGGCGTCGGGATCGAAGTCGTTCATCGCCTGGAGTGCGCGCTTGACGAACCAGGTCTGGTAATCGTGGCTGCGGGCGGTCATCGTCCCGCCCATGACGATCAACTCGACCTTGTCGACGGGATGGCCGATGTGTCGCAACTGGTTCAGGCGGAGGGTGACCTGGCCGTATGGGTCGTACTCGTTCTGTTCGGCGCGCGCAGCGGCCGGTTCTTCGCCGGTATACGATTGCGCCGAGGAGAACTCCGAATCCGGCCCGCCCGGGCAATAGACGCACTGGCCGTGCGGACAGTTTTCGGGCGAGGTCATGATCGCGACCGGGGCGACGCCGGAAGCGGTCCTGACGGGTTTCCGCCGGACGACACGGGCGAGTTCGTCACGCCGCCCGTCGGGCGCATGGTCCAGCAGATCGGCATTCTTGGGCACGCGCTGGGCGCCGTGCTCACTACAGGCATCGAGTTTCGCACTCTCCAGGTCGGATCGTTCGAGATCACCCTCGAGGATCCGTCCCACCAGATCGCGACAGACCGCCGCAAACGACTCGCTACTCACGGGCGGCGATAGGCGAACCAGTGAAAAAGGGCTGACGCTCCCGGCTATCCGAGGTGCTCGCCGATGGCCGCGAGCGTCGCCTCGCGGACCTCGTCGCGCTCGCCAGCGAGGAACTCGATGCGCTGGGCGCGCGCACTCGCGGTCTCGACGCCAGCGTCCGGACAGTGTTCGGTGACCGACTCGGCGACAGCCCGCACGTCGAGCGGGGCCTCGGTCCGCAGATGGAGACTGTCGCGGTCGAGACCGAGGACGACATCGGTGTCGTCACGCTCGCGATACAGTTCGTCGAGGAGGACCTCGACCGGCGGGAACTCGAAGCGGTGGGTGAATGCATCTACGTCGAGAACGACCACGTCGACGCTCGCAATCGATGTTTCGGTGAGGTGCGCCCGGGCGGTGTCGAGTGCGCGCTCGACTTTCTCGCGGTACTGTTCGCTGACGTGACTTGCCAGGCCGCCCTCGACCGCAAAGAGCAGATCGGCGATCAACTCGCGTTTGTCCTCGTAGACCTGGTAGTTCGCGACGAGCGTGACCGCCTCGTTGAGCCTCCGGACCGCCTGTTCGTCATACCCTGCCGCGGTCGCCGCCTCGCTGGCGGCGTCGGGCACCGAACGGCCGATCGCGACGGCGGGCAGGTGTCGAAGGTCCTCCCGGACGGCCGAATCGACGTGTGCGGCGACGGTCGTCGCGAGCGTCGTCGCCGTCGGTTCGCCACGCGGGAGCGCAGGCGTCTCCAGATCGGCGGCCGACCGATCGGGCGTCAGCGTCGCGGTCACCGCGTCGGTCACACTGTCGTCGGCGACCGAATCGATCACGATCGCCTCGGCATCGTACACGTCAAGCAGTTCGAACCCGTCGAGCGATTCGTCGGTTCCGCCCGCGCCGACGAAGACAAAGAGTGGATAGGGCTCGTCGTGGCGGTCGGCGTCTTCCAGCATACGGGTCAGGTCGGTCGTCGCGTCGTCCATCGAGTAGACCGTCCCGTCGATCGGGCGGCGGTCGAAGTTGTGATAGACCGCGTCGGCAGCCTCGTGGTGGTCCGCGATGCGTTCGAGTGCTGCGCGCTCGATCGCTGCCGCGCCGACGTAGCCGTCCGCTGTCGCGCTGTGGCGGACGATGATCGGCCGCCCCTCGATGATCGCTCGCCGGATCGATCCGGCGACTTCGGCGGTCAGATCCAGATCCACGTCGACATCGTCGACCAGTGGTGTGATCTCGTCCGGTTGAGCGCGCTCGTCGATCGCCGTCCCGATTCGATCGACGGTCGCCTCGCGCGCCTCGCCGTCCAGAATCGCCAGCGCCTCGGTCTCGACCTGCAACTCGCCACGACGCTCGCGGACCTCGCCGTCGATCCGCACGAGATCGCCCGCGTCAACCTCCGGATAGGCGCGCACGCCCGCAGACTCGAAGGCTGCACACTCGACGGTGCCCGTTCCGTCCGCGAGTTCGAAGACCGTCGGCCCGGCCGTCTGGCGAGCCGATTCGACCCGCCCCTCGATCCGGACGGTCGACCCGATGCGCTCGGGGAGGTCGGCGATCGGAACCCGCTGGAGTGTCGGTTCGGCCGTATCCGCGTCGACGTGTTTGACGCGACCGGCGTCGGTAGTCTCCGCGGACGACCCGGCATCCCCGCCCTCGTCGGCGGGGGCATCGTCGTCTGTCGGGTCGTCGGATGACGCGGACGCGACGCCCGCGTCGGTCGGGTGGTCTGACTCGTCACTGCGAGAGCGCACCGCGCCGGTGACCGTCGTTTCATCATCGTCAGATTCGGACGATCCCGTCGCGCCGACCTCGCGGTCGCGCCCGCCGTCGCTGCTCGTCTCGGTGACTGCGTCGGTATCGTCGCCGGACTCCCCGGTCGACTCGCTGGATTCGTCATCCGCGAGCAGACGGGGCTGATCGGCCGCCGGATCGTCGACCAACACGCCACGGAAACTCGACTCGGCCTGGCGGATCGACCATCCCAGATCGACGTTGCCGTTGTCGCGGACGTTTTTCACCTCGACGAAAACCGTATCGCCGGGTTCCCAGTCGAGTGTTTCGAGGCGCTGATCGAGTTCGCTCTCGTGAAGCAATCCCGTCACCGTGTCGCCGACATCGACGAAGACGCCGAATTCGGCGAATCCGTCGACCGTCCCGCGATAGTATCGGCCGGGCGTCAACTGCCCGGGCCGCGTCCCCTCGAACCGAAAGGCGACGTCTTGGTCGTGAAGCTCACAAATCGGGCCGTCTGTAGACGTACCGCAAATGATACACTGGCTCATTTGTTCGAGCAAGCGGTCCGGGCTTAAAACGGTTGTCGGATCGGCGCCGCCCGGGAGATCGGCACGCCGGGTCGATCACTCCTCGTCGACGATCGACACGTCCAGTCGGCTTTCGATACCGTCGATCAGTGACCCGGGTACACCGGCCTGATTGGCGCGGTCCTGTTCGACGGCAATGATGTCAGATTCGTCGACACCGAGTTCGGCCGCGAGCTCCGAACGCTGGAGGCCGGCTTCCTGACGCGCTTCGGTGACGATGTCGCCGTACTCGTTGACGAGATAGGGGAGTTGATCGTCGTCGTACGCGGCCGCTTCTTGCCAGTCGTCGTCGGTGCTGGCGGCATCCATCGCGCGAGCGGAGTTTCGAGCGGCCTCGCGGCGTCGCTCGGCCTGATGGCTGTCGTCGCCGCGGCCGGTCGCCTGTTCGCGATGGTCCGCACAATCTTTGCAAACCTGGAGGTCGGCCCCGGCGATACGCACCGGCTGGAGCGCCACGTCTGTCGCCCCGCACAGCTCACAGCTCTCGTCGCTTCCGGCACCCCCGTCGCCGGTGGTGTACTTCGCCATGCTCACGGGTAGCGGTGTGCTCGTATTTTAACTGCGCGCTTTCAGCCACTCCGATCGGCCCGCGGTCGCGACCCGTCCGCCGGACTGCGAACCGACAGTCATTTTAGGTCGCCTCGGATACCCTCGGGTGCAGACTTTGCGTGCGTGGGTAGCCAAGCCAGGCCAACGGCGCAGCGTTGAGGGCGCTGTCCTGTAGAGGTCCGCCGGTTCGAATCCGGTCCCACGCACTGAACGAGACCCGCGAGCGCCGCGAGCGGGTCGAGAGAAGGAGTCGGACCGGATTCGATCCCTGGAAACCGAGCGGAGCGAGGTTTCCTCCGGTTCGAATCCGGTCCCACGCACTACCACCTTTTTCTGTCGTTCGAGAGAGCGTAGTGTATAAGGAAAGATTTGAATATATTGAGTGTGTCGAATGGGTATGGGT
>JBDGTN010000043.1:8003-17547 GCA_042216835.1 Halococcoides sp. | reverse complement strand
GTCGCGACGCTCGCCGCGTCGTGAGCGTGGTGGTCTGCGGTGTCGTGAGCGTGGTCGTCTGCGGTGTCGTGGGCGTGGTCGTCTGCGGTGTCGTGAGCGTGGTGATCGTCGCTCACGGGTGCGCTCCCGTATGATCATCGTTGAACGCATTCAGTCCGTGGTCGATCGTGAACATGCCGGGAAGGTGCCGGCGGCGAGTGAAGAGTGTTGGCTCCCGATCGCCCAACGCTTTAGAGCATCTGGCCCCCAGCGCCAGTATGCGGTGGACACTGTTCGCGTCACTCGCCGAGGCCGCTGGCGAACGCACGTCCGAAGTGCACCTCGACGACGATCCGACGCTTCGCGAAGCCTTCGACGCGCTGCTCGCGACCCACCCGGCGCTCGAAGACCGAGTCCTCGACGCCGAAGGTGACCTCCGGGAGTACATTCACCTGTTCCACAACGACGAGGACCCCTTCCAGACCGCCGATGGGTGGGCGACTCCCGTCGAGGACACCGACGACCTCGTCCTCTTCCCGCCGATGAGCGGCGGGTGAGACCGGTCGCGGGGTGAGCGCGTCGCCCGGCGTCCTGGGTGCCCAGCGTCCGGGCACATCGCCTGGACCCCGGCGTTCTTTCCGCCGGGCGTCGAAGCGACGCCATGGACGACGAGGGATTTCGGTCGGTCACGCCACTCGAAACGGCCCGCGATCGCCTGCAATCGGTGTGTGAGCCACACGGGCGGACCGAGACGATAGCGCTTTCGGCGGCCAGCGGGCGCGTTCTCGCGGAGGCGGTCACGGCGAGTCGACCCGTTCCACACTACGAGCGGGCCGCGATGGACGGATACGCCGTCCGTGCGGCCGACACGCGTGGGGCGAGTGCGCGCTCGCCGGTCGAACTGTCGGTCGGAGAAAAGGCTGGGCCCGAGACCGCCGTGCAGGTGCATACGGGCAGTCCCGTCCCCGAGGGCGCGGACGCAGTCGTGATGGTCGAACAGACCGAGCGCCGCGACACCGGCCTGCTCGTTCGCGACGCCCTCGCTCCGGGCGAGAACGTCGCCGCCGTCGGCGAGGATGTCGCGGCGGGCGATCGACTGGTTGCCCCGAACGATCGCCTCGCGCCCTCGGACTGTGCCCTCCTGCGGGCGACCGGGGTCGAGCGCGTGCGAGTCCGCGACCCTCCGCGGGTGGCGGTCATCCCGACCGGCGAGGAACTCGTCCAGCCAGATCGTGACCCCGACCCGGGTCAGGTGGTCGAAACGAACGGCCTCCAGGTCAGCGCGCTCGTCGACCAGTGGGGCGGGACCCCGACCCATCGCGATATCGTCACCGACGACGCCGACCGCCTCAGGGCCGCGATCGAGCGCGATCTGGATCACGATATCGTCGTCACGACCGGCGGATCGTCGGTCGGCGAGCGTGACCTGCTCCCCGACGTGATCGAGGACTGCGGCGAGCTGCTGGTCCACGGCGTCGCGATCAAGCCCGGCCACCCCGTGGGATTCGGCGTCGTCGAGGGGACGCCGATCCTGTTGCTCCCTGGCTATCCCGTCTCGACGCAGGTGACCGCCGTCCAGTTGCTCCGCCCGGCAATCGCGTGGCTCACCGGCACCGACCCGCCAGCCCTCCCCACTCGCCGGGGTCGCCTCGGTCGAAAGGTGCGGAGTACCCCCGGTGAACGAACGTTCGCACGGGTCGTCCTCGACGATGACGATCCACCCACCGTCGAACCGATCCGGACCGGGGGTGCTGGCGTCCTGTCGAGCATCACGAACGCCGATGGCTGGGTCGAGGTGCCCGAGTCCCGCGAGGGGATTCCGGCAGGGGAGACGGTCGCGGTCCAGTGCTGGGAGAATCCCTGTGAGTAGCCGAGCAAGACTCGGTACAATCCCCGTGTCACTGCGGGGTCCGGATCCGTCCCGGTCGGTCAGAATCCGAACTGTGGGTTCGATCCAGCAACGCCTCGAAAAGGGTTCGCTGGGCGGCGGCCAGGTGCTCGGTGAACGTTGAGGTCGCGATATCGAGTTCGCTGGCGACGGTTTCGGCGTCTGCGTCGCGGGGATATTCGAAGTATCCCATCTCGTAGGCTGTTTCGAGCACCTCGCGCTGGCGCGCAGTCAACTTCCCGGGATCGGTAACCCAGAGCGGCCCGTCCTCGTCGGCGGGAGCCCCGCGGACCAGTTTTCTGATCTGGACGCCATCGTGAGCCTCGCGCAACACCGCGACGATCGTTTTGATCTCGTCGAGATTACACGCCAGAACCGTCACGAACAGCGCGCCGTCAACGGCCCGGACGTTGCGGACGGTACAGCCCTCCCGTTCGATACACTCACAGACACAGCCACGCCCGGTCTCGCGGGGAAGCCGATAGATCGTCCGGCGATCGTCGCGGAAGATCGCCGTCGCATCGCCCGGGCTGTCGGGACGGTCGCCCTCCCGAACGGTGAACTCGTCGTGGACGCGGCCATCCTCGTCCGAGACAGCACTGCGGGAGACCGACGCGACGGGCCCGCACTCACGGGAGACGCCGGCCACCTCGCACACCGATGGGTGCTCGACGACGAGTTCGGCCCGGATCCCCTCCATCGTCTCGTACTCTACCCGACCACACATTTTCCTTTTGGCCCGAACAGGTTCGGCCGATTCCGGCGTCGGTAGTTAAACGATGGCCCGAATATATTCGTCGCTTCTGATACATAAAGCCCCTCAGGGCTGAGGGGCCATCGCCATGGGGACTGGCCGCCGGGTTCTAGGCGACCGATGTGTCCGCACTACCAGCACCGTTCACGAGCACGGGGAGGGGGCTCCCGAGAGGATCACGCATGAAACGATCAACACTCGTCATCGCCCTCGTGGTGCTCGCCGCACTCCTGCCGATGTGGTTCGTGGCACTCCACGGCGAACCGCCATCCGAAGAGATCGCGATCGATCAGAGCGTCTCGGAGATGAAACCATTGCAGGGCCTGATCGACACGCCGAACAAACTCTCGCCGAGCCAGGTCGGCGTGATCGTCTGGATCGCCCTGTTCGGCCTGGTCGGCGTCGTCGCTGGCGCCCACCGATTCATGAACCGGGCCGTGAGACGATCGAATGCGGAGGATTCGCCGGTCCTTCCGGACCGCGTCTCCCCCTGGCTCGAGACCGAGGATCGGTGGGTGGTCGGCTACGAAGACGCCCCGGACTCGATCGAGGGACTGGTCGTGATGGCAGGGCTGACGGTCTTTGCCATCGCGTTCGCGGCGCTGTTCACTGGCGAGTACCTCACGCTGGCCCGAACCCAGTATTTCGGGCTGTACGCGGCGGGGCTGTTTTTCTCGCTCGCCATGCTGACGGTCGCGTATTACGCATGGTTCATGCCACACGTCGCCGTCGCCGAGCGGAGGGGTCACGGTGAGTGACGACTGCTGTGGCTGTGAGGACGACCGGCCCGTGCGTCCGAGTCTGTTCGACGACGATCGGGCCACCCTCCAGCGACGTGATATCGCGAAGCTTCTGGCGACCACGGGTGGGCTGGCAGCACTGGGAAGCTTTGCGGCCCCGATCGCGGGCCTCCAGCAGGTGTTCCAGCGGACCTACACGGGGCCGATCTACGGCGATGGCATCCCGCTCGTCGACGGCGAGGGAACGCGGATCACGCCCGATCGCCTCGCGATGGGCGAACAGATGACCGTCTTCCCCGAACCGCGACCGGGGATCGGGGACGCACCGACGCTGCTCGTCCGATTCCCCGAGAACGCATACGGTGGCGGAACCAAACTTCCCTTCACGGTCAACGGATACGCCGCATACTCGAAGATCTGTACGCATGCGGGCTGTATCGTCTCTGGCCGGGAGGACGACACGCTCGTCTGTCCGTGTCACTACGGCAAATACGACCCGACGACCGGGGCGCGCGTGGTCGGTGGACCGCCACCGCGTCCGCTCCCGCAACTACCGCTCACGCTCGCCAGTGAGGGCCACCTGATCGCGACCGGCGACTTCGAGGCGCCAGTCGGCCCGGGGGGCGAGTGATGGCCCCGAGACAGCGACTGGCCCGGTGGATCGGCGACGATCCCCACCAGCAGGCCTACGACTGGGTCGACGATCGCCTCGATCTGGACGACGCCGAGGCCGTTCTCGGAAAGGCCTTCCCCGCCGAGGATTCCTTCCTGCTCGGGGAGGTCGCGCTCTTTTCGTTTGTCATGCTCGGACTGACGGGCATCTTCCTCGGCTTCTTCTACGAGCCCTCGACCGCGACGACCACCTACAAGGGCAGCGTCGTGCAGTATCAGGGCGACTCCCTGCCGGCGGCGTTCGCGAGCGTGCTCCAGTTGACCTACGACGTGCCGTTCGGCATGTTCATCCGGCGCTTTCACCACTGGGCGGCCCACCTCTTTGTCGCCACGATCGGCCTGCACATGCTGCGCGTCTTCTTCCACGGCGCCTACCGCAAGCCCCGTGAGATCAACTGGGTCGTCGGCGTCGTGCTCGCGATGCTCGCGATGGGCGGGGCGTACACCGGGTACGCACTCCCGTTCGACGAGTTCGCTGCGACGGCGACCGGAATCGGCTACAATCTCGCCGGATCGATCCCGCTCGTCGGCGATCCGATCGCCGCGATCGTCTTCGGTGGCTCGTTCCCGTCGAGTGCGACGATTCCACGATTGTTCTTCCTGCACGTTGTCGTCGTCCCGGTCCTCATCGCCATCGGCCTCGCGATCCACATGGGCCTGTTGATCCGGCAGAAACACACCGAAGCCCCCCGCGAGAGCGCGGTCGAACCGGTCGATGCCGCTGGCGACGGGGGCGGCCCCGAGACCGTCGACGCCGACGACGACTCCGTCGTGGTCGGGCTTCCCGCGTTCCCGAATCAGGCGGCGGTCAGTGCTGTCGTCTTCTTTGTGACACTCGGGACGCTCTCGGTGCTCGCCGGATTCCTGCCGGTCCACAACATCGCAGAGTACGGCCCGAACAATCCCGCGTCCACTCCCTCGCTGATCATGCCTGACTGGTTTTTCATGTGGCTGTACGGCTTCCTCAAGGTCTTCCCGTCCTCGCTGGCCGTCCATCTCGGCCCCATCGAGATCAGCCCCGAGTTCCTCGGCGGGGTCGCCCTACCGGGACTGGTCTTCGCCGCGGTGATCGCCTGGCCCTTTATCGATCGGACCGACGAGTCGGTTCACTTCTCGCGTGATCCGCTCGAGCGGCCGGTCCAGACCGGTGTCGGCGTCGCCGGCGTCGTGTTCGTCATGATCGCATCGATCGCCGGCATGAACAACCTGCTCGCCGAGGCGGTCGGAATCACCACCGGGATGGTCAACGGGCCGCTGGCGATCGGGATAATCGTCGGGCCGCTCGTGGCGTTCGGACTCGTCAAGCGGACGATCGCCAGTGACCCGGCGACCGACGCGGCGTCCGACACCGCACCACCGGAGGAGGCGACCGATGACTGAGCAGACAGTCTCGAACCGGACGTATCGACGCCTGGATACCGCGAGCAAACTCCTCGGCCTGGCACTCGTGGCCGGGGCGCTCCACGTTGGCCTGATGAGTCCGTTTGGACTCGCACTCGCGGCGAGTGGCACAGTGCTCGCGACCGCAACCGTCTTCATCGATCACGAATGAGCAACTCAGAACACACCACTGACAGTACAGACGGCGTCTCGCGTCGTGACTTCCTGCTCGGTGCCGGCGCCGCCAGCGTCGTCGGCGCGACCGGCCTGACCGTCGCCGACCGGGCCCTGGACGGCCTCGAAGCCGTCGACGATCCGATCGGGTCGTACCCGTATCGCGACTGGGAGGATTTTTACCGCGACGAGTGGGACTGGGATTCGATCGCGCGCTCGACGCACTCGGTGAACTGCACGGGATCGTGCTCGTGGGACGTCTACGTCAAGAACGGCCAGGTCTGGCGCGAAGAGCAGGCCAACGACTACCCTCGCTTCGACGAGAGCCTACCCGATCCGAACCCGCGGGGCTGTCAGAAAGGCGCGTGTTACAACGACTACGTCGACGCCGAGCAGCGCGTCAAATATCCGATGCGCCGGACCGGCGAGCGGGGATCGGGCGAGTGGAAGCGCATCTCCTGGGACGAGGCGCTGACCGAGATCGCCGAGCACGTCATCGAGGAAGTCCAGGCCGGCCGGTACGACGCAATCTCGGGCTTCACGCCGATTCCGGCGATGAGTCCGGTGAGTTTCGCGTCGGGATCGCGACTGATCAATCTGCTCGGTGGCGTCTCACACAGTTTCTACGACTGGTACTCGGATCTGCCGCCGGGCCAGCCGATCACCTGGGGCTACCAGACCGACAACGCCGAGAGTGCCGACTGGCACAACGCCGATTACATCATCGCGTGGGGATCGAACATAAACGTCACGCGCATTCCCGACGCGAAGTACTTCCTCGACGCTGGCTACGAGGGCGCCAAACGCGTCGGGATCTTCAGCGATTACTCACAGACGGCGATCCACACCGACGAGTGGATCGCGCCGTCGGGCGGCACCGACACCGCGCTCGCGCTCGGCATGGCCCGGACCATCGTCGAGGAAGACCTGTACGACGAGGCCCACCTCAAAGAACAGTCGGACATGCCACTGCTCGTCCGGCAGGACACGGGCAAATTCCTCCGGGCCGACGAGGTGCCCGGCCTCTCGGTCGGGGCCGACGAGCCAGACAAAGTGATGGTGATGGCCGACAGCGACGGGAACCTCCGGGCCGCACCGGGGTCGCTCGGCGAACGCTCGGGCAAGTACGACGCCTCGCTGTCGATCGAACTCGACTTCGATCCACAACTCGACGTGGATCGCACGATCCAGACGACCGGCGGGAACGTTGCGGTCACCTCGGTCTGGAACAACCTCCGCGACGAACTGGCGGTCTACACGCCCGAGTACATCACCGAGGAGACCGGCGTCGGTGCCAAAACCCACCAGCGGATCGCCCGGGAGTTCGCCGAGGCCGAGCGGGGGAAGATCATTCACGGCAAAGGTGTCAACGACTGGTATCACAACGATCTGGGCAATCGAGCGATCCAGCTACTGGTGACGCTGACGGGGCATATCGGACGGAACGGCACCGGCGTCGATCACTACGTCGGCCAGGAGAAAATCTGGACGTTCCACGGCTGGAAGACGCTTTCTTTCCCGACCGGATCGGTCCGGGGCGTTCCGACGACGCTGTGGACGTACTATCACGCCGGGATCCTGGAGAATACCGACCCCGACACTCGCGAGAAGATCGAAAAAGCCGTCGAGAACGACTGGATGCCGGTCTATCCGGAAGAGCGGTCGGACGGCACTCGCCCGGATCCATCGACGATGTTCGTCTGGCGGGGCAACTACTTCAACCAGGCCAAGGGCAACCTCGCCGTCGAGGAGATGCTGTGGAACAAACTGGACCTGGTCGTGGACATCAACTTCCGGCTGGATACGACGGCGCTGTACGCCGACATCGTGCTGCCGGCCGCGAGCCACTACGAAAAGCACGATCTCAACATGACGGACATGCACACCTACGTGCATCCGTTTACCCCGGCCGTCGAACCCCTGGGCGAGGCCAAATCCGACTGGCAGATCTTCGCGGATCTCGCGAAAAAGATCCAGGAGATCGCCCGCGAGGACGGCATTGCGCCGATCGACGACCGGACGTTCGATCGAGAGATCGACCTGCAGTCGATCTACGACGACTACGTCCGCGACTGGGCGACCGACGAGGAGGGCGCACTGAGCGAGGACCGGGCGGCGTGTGAGTACATCCTCGAACACTCGACCGAGAGCAATCCCGACGATGGCGGCGAGATTACCTTCGCCGATACGGTCGATCAGCCCCAGCGACTCGAAGCGGCCGGCGACCACTGGACCTCGGATCTCGAGGACGGCGAAGCCTACGCGCCCTGGAAGGATTTCGTCCAGAAAAAAGAGCCCTGGCCGACGCTGACGGGCCGCCAGCAGTACTACATCGATCACGACTGGTTTCTCGATGTCGGCGAGCAATTGCCGACACACAAGCGACCCCCCGAGGTCAGCGACGGCGAGTACCCATTGCGGTACCACACCCCGCACGGCCGATGGTCGATTCACTCGACCTGGCGCGATAGCGAGAAGATGCTCCAGTTGAATCGCGGTGGCCCCGTCGTCTTTTTGAATCCGGAAGATGCCGAGCACCGCGGCATCGAGGACGGCGACACCGTCGAGATTTTCAACGATCTCGCGACGATCGAGGCGAATGCCAAAATCGTCCAGGGGAACGATCCCGGGACCATCCGACACTACTTCGCCTGGGAGCGATACCAGTATCCCAGTCGGAACAACTTCAATTCGCTCATCCCGATGTACATGAAGCCCACACAGCTCGTCCAGTATCCCGAAGATTCGGGCGAGCACCTGCATTTCTTCCCCAACTTCTGGGGCCCGACCGGAGTCAACAGCGACGTGCGCTGTGACGTCCGCCCGATCGAAGATCAGTCGGGCTCGGGAGACAAGCAGCGCGAGTCTGCCGGTGTGAGGCCCATGGAGGGTGATGACTGATGGCTGACACCGAAATTGCGGAGGGCGTCGACCACCAGGTCGCGATGGTGATGGACCTGAACAAGTGCATCGGGTGTCAGACCTGTACGGTCGGCTGCAAGACCCTCTGGACCGAGCGGGAGGGCACCGAGTACATGTACTGGAACAACGTCGAGACTCGGCCCGGCAAGGGCTACCCCCGCGACTGGGAGTCCAAAGGTGGCGGCTGGAAGTCCGACGCTCACAGCGAGCGCGAGGTCGGCGAGATCCCATCACAGGAAGATTACGGAAAGAACTGGGAGTTCGATCACAAGGGCATCCTCAAAGAGGGCGACAACAAGGCGCTCGAACCCGAGGATGGCGACCCCGAATGGGGCCCGAACTGGGACGAAGACCAGGGGGGCGGCGAATTTCCCAACAGCTATCACTTCTACATGCCCCGGATCTGCAATCACTGCACGCACCCTTCGTGTGTGGAGGCCTGCCCGCGAAAGGCCCTCTACAAGCGCGAAGAGGACGGCGTCGTCCTCGTCGATCAGGACCGCTGTCGGGGCTACCGGTACTGCGTCGAGGGCTGTCCGTACAAGAAGGTCTACTACAACGCCGTGACCAAGCAAAGCGAGAAGTGCGTGTTCTGTTACCCCCGGATCGAGGGCGAGGGCCCGGACGGCGAGGTGCAGCCACCGGTCTGTGCCGACCAGTGTACCACGCAACTCCGACTGGTCGGCTATCTCGACGATCAGGATGGACCGATCTACAAACTCGTCGAGCAGTACGAGGTGGCACTCCCCCTCCACGGCGAGTACGAGACCTCACCGAACGTCTACTACATCCCCCCGACGGCTCCGCCACAGCATAGCGAGGACGGAGAGACCGTCGATGTCGAGCGGATACCACGGTCGTATCTCGAAGATCTGTTCGGCCAGAAAGTCAACGACGCGCTCGCGACGATCGAACGCGAGCGCGACAAGGTCGAACGCGGTGGCCAGAGCGAACTCATGGATATCCTGCAGGACAAAAATCCTGCTCAACAGTATCGTCTGGAGGTGTTCGACGATGCGTGAACGACGTGAGGCA
>JBDGTN010000043.1:0-7903 GCA_042216835.1 Halococcoides sp. | reverse complement strand
TCGTCGGGCTCGGGAAGCGAAACTTCCCGGTGTTCGACGATGCGTGAACGACGTGAGGCATCGTCGGGCTCGGGAAGCGAAACTTCCCGGTGTTCGACGATGCGTGAACGACGTGGGCATCGTCGAGCGCACCAGACGAGCGACGCGAGTATGGGGGTGTTCGACGAATGATGACCCGTTCAGATCGACGAACACCACCACTGCTCGCCGCGTGCCTGCTCGCGGGTCTGCTCATCACGTGTGCGGCCGTGGTCCCACTGGTCGTCGATGCCCGGCCCGCCAGGGAGATCCCCGTCGAAACGGTCGAGGAGTCAGTCGCCACGCCCGGGGCCGAGGGGTGGTCCGCCGTTCCCAATCGGACGATCGCGCTGTCGAGTGCGCCGAGTGGCGTCCCGAACGCCGACGACACGACGGTCCGCGAGGTCGAAATCGCGGCCGCACGGACCGACGATCGACTGTTCGTCCGCCTCCGCTGGGCCGACCCGACGGCCAATCGCTCGGCGGCCTCGCCGCGGGCCTTTCCCGATATGGCGGCGATCGAGTTGCCCGTCAGCGCGACGACCCAGCCAGCGATCGCCATGGGAAGCCCGGATTCGATGGTGAACGTCTGGCAGTGGTCCGGAACAGGCGAGACCCAGGAGTTGCTCGCCGGCGGTGCCGGGACGACCACGGCCTTCGCCGAGCCAGCGGTGACGACCAACGCGACCCGCACCACGGTCGGTGAGACCGAGGGCTGGAGTGTCGTGTTCTCCCGAGAGGTGAGCGCGCCCTCCGAGAATCGGACGAATCTGAACGCCGATACCGACGTGAACGTCGCGTTCGCGATCTGGAACGGCGGCAACGACGAGCGCGCCGGGCAGAAGGCCGTCAGCGAGTGGCACTACCTTCCGTTCGCGTCCGACGACGGCGGCGGACTCTTCCAGATCCTGCTCTGGACGGTGGCGGGCATCGCGATCGCGCTCGTGATCGCAGTGACCGTGCTCAGCGTTCGACGCGCACGCGAGGAGGACCAGTCGTGACCAGCGACGCGCTCAGTGGGTCGCGCCAGTCCTCGCTCGATCCCGACGAGATCGATCCCGACCCGGCTGCCCGTGGCGTCCTCTATCAGACGCTGGCACGGGCGTTTGAGCACCCCACAGACGCGCTCTTTCGAGATCTCGCCGACGGCCAGATCGAGCGTGGGCTCCGGGCCGCCATCGATCGGACGACGCTCGAGGTGAGCGTTCCGGATCTCACGCCCGCGGACGACTACGATCGGCTCAGCAGTCGCTACAATCGACTGTTCGCACTCGGATCGGCCGTCGTCACCGACCGCCGGGACGGATCGGTCGACACCGAGGGCCCGGCAGTTTCGCTGTACGAGTCCAGCCACCGCGAGGCGACCTGGAACACGATCAACGTGGATCTGGCCAGGGCCTACGAGTACTACGGCCTGGCCGTCGATACCGACGAGCGCGATCACCACGACAATCTCGGTCTGGAACTCGAATTCGCGGGCTATCTCGCCCGCCGCGAGGCCATCGGCGAGGCGGACGCCGCGGCCGCTCGCCGTGACCTCCTGGATCGACACCTGACGGTCTTCGCGTCGTCGCTTCGCTCCGAACTGGCCGAGACGAGCGTCGCGGGCATCTATGCCGATCTGGCGAGCCTGCTCGACGCCGTCGTCGAGGCCGACCACGCAGCCCTGACCGATCGGCTCGGGGCCCCGGACGGCGACCGCGAGGTGCACTGGTGATGAGCGTCTCCGTCCCCGGAGTCCAGAGAGTCGGCAGATCGACGGTGGGGCGGATCGAATCCGCCGACATCGATCGCGCCGTGCTGGCGCTCCCCGCCACGATCCTGGCGGCGCTGCTGTTCGGGAGTCGACTGGCGATCAATGCCCGCGTCTCGATGCCGATCGATCCGGTCGGCCTCCAGGACAGTCTCGTCACGATCACGGCACTCGCCTGTGCGGGATCGATCCTCGCGATCGCCGTCCTGCACGGTCGGGGCGTCGAGACGGTCGGGCTCTCCGTGGTCGGCGTGTTCGGCGTGCTCGGGGTGATCGCGCGCCCAGCGACGGCGCCGGCCGCCGTGGCGATCGTCGCCGGATCGACCCTCGCGATCGGCGCGAAGCTGTCCGGCGAGCGGGCGCTCGGCGCGACACTCGTCGCCGGACTGCTGATCGGTGGGCTTGCCGGATCGCTGGCTGGCGTCGTCGGCTTCGAGTCGGCCACGACGCGACCGATCGGCAGCCAGATCGCACTCCTGGGCGCGGCCGGAACGCCGGCCGTTCTCGCGCGCGGTCGCCTCGACTGGACGCTCGGGGCGATCGGAGCGGGCCTGCTCGTCGTGGTGGCCGCCATCGCCCCGTTCGTCCTCGGGGCGACCGGACTCGTGGCCGGAGCGATCGTCGGGGCCTCGGTACCGGTGATGGCACTGGCACTCGGCGGAGTGACGACGACGGCGAGTGCGGCACTCCGAACGGAGGCCTACCCGGCGGCACTCGGGGCGGGCCTCCTGCTGTTCGCGGGCGTCCCGGCCACCATCCCGCGGGCGCTCGCGGTCGTCCTCGCGATGGTCGTACTGATCGGACCCCGAGCGGACGGTGATCCCCGTGCCTGATCGAGACTGTGGCTGTTCGGACGGGTGTGAACCCGGCGACGACGCCCCGCATCCGGAGGTCGCGGTGGACCGCGAGGACATCCAGATGGGCACGGCGAGCGAGGCCGACTTCGTGGCGGCGGATACCGATCCCGTCGCCGACGACGAGACGGCGGCCCTGATCGACCGACTTCGAGCGGAGGCGGCCACGGACCGCCAGCGCGCGGCCCTGGCGCTGGCCGACCGTACGCCGACCCCGGCGGTGATCGACGCCCTCTCGGAACGCGCACGAACCGACCCCGACCCGACGGTTCGACAGTTCGCCGTCGAGGCGATCGGTGACCTGGCCGAGACGACACCGGAAGCGGTCCAGTCGGCACTGACCGATGCCGACCCCTGGGTCCGCGCGGAGGCGGTTGTCGCACTCGATCACCTCGACCGGTCGGGCCACGCCTCCAGGATCGAGGACGCACTCCACGACGACCACCACGCCGTCCGTCGGAACGCCATGATCTCGCTGTGGAAAAATCGTGGCGACGACGCCCGCGAGGAGATCCTCGCGCTGGTCGACGACGACAGTGATCGCGTTCGGGAATGGGTGGCCGAACTGCTCGGTCGGATCGACCATCCGGACACGACGGCCGCCCTGAAAACACTCCAGACCGACGAGACCTCGGTCGTGGCAAAGACTGCCGCGCACGCGCTCGGCGAGACCGACACCGCGGGGGGTCCACCCGCCGGATCGACGCCGACGGGAACCGATCCGACGGACGGGACGGATCGGCCGCCAGAACTCTGATTCGAGATCCATGCGCGGCGATCGAATCGAACGGCGGCACATCGAACAGGTCACATGAGGACAGACCCACTCACCGCACAGGTCAAGCGGACCGTCGAGGAGTTCGCCGAGGAGGTAGAAGACGGTCCGATCGAACTCCTGTTCGTCGGCCAGCAGACAGTCTGGCTGGTCCTGAGCGTCGATCGGATGGAGCGGACCGATGCCCTGATCGAAGTGTTTCAGGCAGTCGAGTCGATTCAGGGGGTCGAGACGCTATTTGTGGCCCGTGCAGACGCCGATCGGCCGCTCTCGGACCACGAATCGAACGCCGGCTGAAGGGTGGCCGTAGCGGCCGATCGCACCGGGCCGACCACTGGGCCGAGGTGGCGGGAGCGATCGAACTCCGCGAGACCCGGACTCTCTCATTCTCCCGCTCCCCCTCCTGCAGGCGAACGTATTCGGGACGATCGATATTACTCCTGAGGGAGACGATTCGGTATGCACAGTGCCGACTCAATCGGCCGGACGGCCCCGGCCGAACACCGACGATGGCAGGGAGCGTGGTGACGGTGCGACCCACCGACGTGGATCCAGCCGAGCGACCGATCGTTCTCATCTGGGAGGTGACACAGGCGTGTGACCTGGCGTGCAAACACTGTCGGGCCGAGGCCGACGCCTGTCGTCATCCCGACGAGTTGACGACCGCAGCGGGGAAACACCTGCTCGACGAGGCGACCGGTTTCGGCGACGACCAACTGGTCGTCCTCTCGGGTGGTGACCCGCTCTTTCGAGATGACCTGACGGCACTCGTCGAGTACGGCACCGAGCAGGGGCTCCGGATGACACTCACCCCCAGTGGGACCGCCTCGCTGACGCCGGACCGAATCGATCGGCTCGTCGACGCCGGACTCCGTCGTATGGCAGTGAGCCTCGACGGGCCCGATAGTGCGGCACACGACGAGTTCCGACAGGAGACCGGGAGTTTCGAGCAGACCATGGCGGCCGCCCGCACCGCTCGCGAACGGGGCCTTCCGCTCCAGGTCAACACGACCGTCTGTGCCGAGACGGTCGATTCGCTGCCAGCCATTCGAGACCTGGTGGCCGAGATGGACGCTGTGCTGTGGTCGGTCTTTTTCCTCGTGCCGGTCGGTCGCGGGACGGTCCTCGATCCGATCTCGGCGGCGCGCGCCGAGGAGGTGATGGAGTGGCTCGCAACCGTCCAGCGCGAGGCCGATTTCGGCATCAAGACGACCGAAGCCCCTCACTTCCGGCGTGTCGCGCTGCAACAGCGCCAGCAGGGATCAGCGTCTCGACCGCCCGGCGGACGACCCGATGTTTCGGACGGGGATCGATCGGCCGGAGGGGACCGTTCGACGGGGATCACCGCCGGGAACGGCTTTGCGTTCGTCAGCCACACCGGCGAGGTGTTCCCGTCTGGCTTTCTCCCGGAGTCGGCCGGGAACGTGCGTGAGACGAGCATCGTCGATATTTATCGGCACTCCGATCTGTTCGAGCGACTCCGCGACCCCGACGCACTCGCGGGTAAATGTGGGGCCTGCGAGTTTCGATACGTCTGTGGCGGCAGTCGGTCACGAGCGTTTGCGAGGACTGGCGATCCACTCGCGAGCGATCCGCTCTGTGCGTACGTTCCAGACGGTTACGACGGGCCACTCCCCGAAGGCATGGCAGAGACCGTCGCTGACTAACCTGCCCCCTGTGGATCTCACCGCTCGAACAAGACAGGACCCAGGGACTGGTTTACCTGGCGCTCGAAATCGTCACAACGCTTTTTGGTCGCTCCCACGACGATGTATTTAGGCAACCCTAAAATGTCACGTGCCGTCCTCTCGCTGGAAATCCCTGACGACATCTGGATGGGCAGTCTCTCACGGGCCCATCCAGCGGCGGAGTTTCGGGTCACAGCCGTGGCACCCTGCGACGAGGGTGGTGTCGCGATCGCCGAGATCCGCGCCGACGCGGCCGGACAGGTCGTCGCCGACCTCGCGGACATCGACCCGATACTGTCTCTGGAACGGCTTCAGGTCGACGACGACCGCGTTCTGATCGAAATCGAGACCGAACGGGCGCTGTTCCTGGAGGCCGCCCGAACGGCCGGGATTCCGATCCGAACGCCGTTTTCGATCAGCAATGGAACGATCGTCTGGGAACTGACCGCCTCGCGCGATCGGTTGTCGGCACTCGGCGACACGCTCAGGTCGGCAAATGTGAACTTCACCGTGGAATCGATCTACGAGCAGGTCGATTCCCAGCAGTTGTTGACCGACCGCCAGTGGACGATCGTCCAGACCGCTCTCGACAGCGGGTATTACGATACCCCCAGAACCTGTACGCAAGAAGAACTCGCAAGCGAGGTCGGCCTGGCGAAATCGACCTGTAGCGATCTGCTCCATCGTGCCGAAGAGAAGATCATCAAGCGACTGGCAGCCCCGGAATCTGACGGTCCAGGCCGGAGCAACCACGTCGCTCGTCCCGTGTGATGCTGCCGGACACAAGTTCGTGAGCAAGCAGGTGGGCGCTGTAGCTATTCACGACGTTTTTCACCCGAGCAGACAACGAGCGTGTTCGATTTCTTGTGTCCGGAATGAGGCCAGAGGCTCCGCCTCGAAACTGCTGAAGGCCCCTGCAGTGGGCCGCGACCAGCGCGGCCCGAACGGTCCCGGGCGAACATTTTCGGGGGAATCCAGTCGTCGATCACGCCGGTATCGGGAGGCATGGCCGATTCGCCAGACCGCCATCGCGTGAGCGACACACCGCGCAGCGCCGTCGAGACCGAATGGGAACTGTTCGTCCGTCAGCGCAGCAGCGAGGCGCTCACACACGTTGGAAGCGTCTCGGCCCCATCTGTCGAGGTCGCCTACGAACAGGCAACGACGCTGTTCGGGTGGGCAGCGACCGATATCTGGGTGTGTCCGGCAGACGCCATGACGCGATTTGTGACGGACACCCTCGAAGAGACGGCCGAGCCAGGACCGAGCAGACCGTCCGAGGGGGCCGATCCGTGATCTCGATCAGTACACTCCTCTGTCAACTCGACGCGGAGGGCGATGGCCTCCGCTACGGCGACGCCGCTGACTCCTCGAAACCCCAGATCAGCACCGAGAAACAGCGCCGGCCGGTCGTCGTCTGGAATCTCACCAAGCAGTGCAATCTCTCCTGTGCCCACTGTTATGCCGCCGCGGATAGCGAGACGGCTTCGGGCGAACTCACGACCGACGAGGGCAAACGCCTGATCGACGACCTCGCGGACTATGGCGTGCCCGTCATCCTGTTCTCTGGAGGCGAACCACTGGTACGTGACGACCTCTCTACGCTGATCCGGTACGCCAGCGAGCGTGGCATTCGACCCGTACTGTCGACCAATGGCACGCTGATGACGCCTACAGTCGCCGAGCGCCTCCGCGACGCAGGGCTGAAATATGCGGGTATTTCGGTCGATGGCTTGCCCGAGCGCAACGATCAGTTCCGTGGTGAAGAGGGCGCTTTCGACGCGGCCGTCGAGGGGATCCGGGCCTGTCTCGACGCCGGACTGAAAACTGGCCTCCGGTATACGATCACCGAGCGCAACGCGGCCGACCTCGAAGGAGTCGTGGATCTTCTCCACGAGGAGGGCGTCGATCGATTCTGTTTCTATCACCTCGATTACGGTGGTCGGGGGGCCGACATAGTCGACGCCGACCTCTCCCCGGCGGCCAAACGAAGGGCGATCGAGCAGGTCTGTGACCTGACGCGCGCTTACCACGACGAGGGGACGCCGATCGAGACGTTGCTCGTCGGAAACTACGCCGACGCCGGATTCATCGTGGAGTACGCACGCGATCGATTGGGTGAGGCCGCTGCCGACCGGATTCGCACTGCCCTCCAGCGGAACGGCGGTGATCCGACCGGCGAGCGGGTCGCCGATATCGATTACCAGGGCAATGTTCATCTCTCGCAGTTCTGGCAGGGGTACAGCCTCGGAAACGTTCGCGATCGGCCGTTCAGCGCGATCTGGACGGACGATTCGAATCCATTACTGGCCAGGATTCGCGAACGAGAGCGCCATCTCACGGGTCGATGTGCGGACTGTCAGTATCAGGATATCTGTCGTGGGGGCTCTCGACTCCGTGCGCTCGCCGTTTACGACGATCCCTTTGGACCCGATCCGCAGTGTTATCTCACCGACGACGAGGTGGCTCCCGAGACCCCCACGGACGCCGCCGAGTGAGCGAGGGCGTGGGGTCGAGTGGTCCGGAACTGCAGGATACGTCCGGCACTGTGGGATACCGTCACCGATCGTCCCCCCCCCTCCCCGGGAGAATATATTCGGCCGAATGCGGATACTGGTCGGCCCCGAACCGCTGTGACATGAGTGACACTCGACTCGATCTGCGCGATATCCCGGCTCCAGAACGACATTCGAAGGTGTTCGAGGCGTTCGATGCCCTTGAGAGCGGAGAGGCGCTGGAACTCGTGAACGATCACGACCCCGCCCCACTCTACCATCAAGTCAACCGCCTCGGGGTCAAGTGGTTCGAGACGCCG
>JBDGTN010000113.1:0-18045 GCA_042216835.1 Halococcoides sp. | reverse complement strand
GCGAGGGATCTCGAACGGAGCGGCGACCGTCGGGAGTCGCCTCGAAGTGAAGCGGCGAGCGGTAACGAGCCGCGAAACGTCAGCGAACGACCTCGATTCGGAGCGGCAAAGTAGAGCGAAAACAGTGTAAAGACGGGAGTAGCTACCGCAGTGCGAAAACCTCGACTGCAGTCGCGGGTGTCAGTCTTCGAGCGCGTCGGCGATCCGATCGACCGATCGGCGGAGGTCGTGCACCTCGTCACGAAGCTTGCGGAGTTCGCGCTCGACGCCCTCGGTCGATTCGTCGTCCTCTGCGCCGGGTGGCCCACCGGGACCGCCGCCCATCATCCCGCTCATCATCTGCGCGAAGGGGCTGCCACCGCCACCACCCATTCCGGGGCCGCCCCCCATGCCACCGGGAGCGTCGGCCATGCCGGGTGGCCCCTCACCCTCGCCTTCTTCGGCGCGTTCCTGGCGAATCTCTTCGACACGCTCGCGGAAGGACTGGTCGTCGTTGTCGGCGTCACTCTCGGTCTCGCTGGGTTCGGACTCGGATTCCTCGGGTTGGTCGTCGACCATATCCCGGGGAAACGGGGCCGGACCCTAAAGGGTGCCGAAGGCTAGACCGCTTCGCAGGTCGTCTCGACGACGGTGCCCGCCGGCGTTTCGCGCTGGACGTACCGGGTCGTCAGCGTGACCTCCTCGTCACAGTCGACGCCCGTGACGCGCTCGGCAATCTCGACGGTCGAGAGATCGACCGTCCGGTCGACCTCGATCAGTCGGCCGTCTGGCCCATCGACGATTGCATAGCTCACACCCGTCTCGGGGATCGCGTGGACCACGACATCCTCGCTCGCGCGAGTCATCAAACGATCGATCGCACCCTCGTCGGTGACGTGTGGGACGAGTGTGACCGCGCCGGAGAGGGGTTCGGCGTTGAACGTCTTCAGACAGACCGGGGGGTCGAGCGCGAGGTCTTCGATCGGGTGGCCGGCCGCCGCGAGTCGGTCGAACAGCGCCTCGGAGACGGTCTCGCGGACGGTCTCGCGAAGCGCCTCGATCGAGTCGTACCGCGATCGGAGCCGACGGGTCGCCTCGTCTGCATCGATGTCGGCCAGCGCGTCGTCGGCGGGATCGTCGGTCGCGATGCCGGCAGTCGGCCCGCCGAGCAGGTCCTTCCGGGTCGGGTCATCTCGAACCTCGCCCGTGGCCTCGAGAGCCTCCATGCATCCGCCGCCGTCGATGATCTCGTCGAGCGTATTGCGATACTCCTCGAAGTCCCCCTCGTCAGTCATCGGCGGTTCTAGAAACCGTGGGCACTTAACACGCGCGTACGCCACAACGGCCAGGCGATCGGTCGAGCCAGTCTCCTGCCGTCCCGAGCGATCGGTCCATTCGCAACGTCCCGAGCGACCGGTCGCCGTAGTCGACGACCGCTCGAACCGTCACTGCTCTTCGTCGAGTTCGTCCTCGATCTCTTCGAGCGCTCGGGCTACGTCGTCGTCGTCCGCGCCAGTGGTGTCGTCGGGAATCCCAACGGAGGTATCGCTCTCGTCGGGATCGAGACTCGGTTCGCCGGACTGGCTCAGATCGGCATCCGGATCGGGTGCCGGCGGGTCGAGACGGTCGTGATGTTCGAGCACCCACTTGATGTACGATCCCTGACCCTCGAACCCCCGATTCTCGGCCGCAGCGGCGAGTTCGTCGAGAAGAGTGGCATCAAGCTCCAGGACGACTTCGGCCATCGAAAGCGGCTACGCCCTCGGGGCATATCGGCCTTGCGGCTCGTTGGCAGGGTTCGCGTTACACGGATGACCCCACGATCGCCCGGCGGACCGCTCACACCAGACTGGCGCCGTCCAGCGCGGCCCGATCGTAGTCGATATCCATCAGCGAGAGGATCGTCGGGGCGATGTCGTACAGATCGGTCTCTCCGAGTCGGGCGTCGGGATCGTCGGTCACGAACGTCGCGTTATCGAAACTGTGCATGCCGTTCCGTGGGCCAGTGTCGAAGACCGCATCGGACCCCTTGAAACCGGCCTTGAGGTCGAATCCGTGGGTCGGGACGACCACGAGGTCGGGCGCGATGTCGGTGTGGTCGCCACGGAAGGCCTCTTCTTTGGTGTAGATCTCGTCGGCGACCGGTCGACCGTCCGGCCCTTCCAGTTCCGCGAGAGCGGCTTCGAGGTCGTCACGGACATCCTCGTACTCGTCGGCGGGAACGGACCCACGAGGTTCCCGGTTCTCGAGGTTGATGTAAAACCGGCCGGGGATCAACGAGTACGCCCGCGTATCGTCGGCGATGTCGGTGAGTGCGTCGTGATCGTCGCCCGCGTAGGACAGCCACCCCTCCTGGCGGAGCCACTCGTTGCAGTGGACCTCGTGATCGAGCGTGGTGAAGCCGTGGTCGCTCGCCACGATCGTCGTCACGTCGTCGGGCAACGCCTCGACCAGAGATCCGATGTACTCATCGACCTGGCGATAGAAGTCCAGAAATTCCTCGCGGTATTCGCCGTCGCGTTCGTAATCCTCGAACAGGAAGTGGTTCACCCGATCTGTCGTCATGAAGACGCCGAAGAACAGATCCCAGTCGTCGCGTGTGAGATACTGCTCGAAGGCCTCGTACCGGCGATCCAGCGTCTCGTGGGCATCGTCGATGAATGCCGATTTGTCGTCTTTGTGCCCGAGTTTGGCGTTCACGTCGATCCGGTAGTCCATCTCCTGGAGTTCGTCCCGGAGGTCGTCGGGATAGGCAGCCTTCTCGACACCCGGCGCGAGAAAGCCCGAGACCATTCGCTGGACATCACGCTGTGGCGGGAACGTGACGGGGACGTTCATCACCGTCGCCGACCGCTCGGCGTCGTGAACGCGGTCCCAGAGTCGGGTGGCCTGGACATCCCGTCCCATCGGCACGTAGGTGTCGTAGGAATCGATTTCTCGATCCTGGAAGCCGTAGACACCCGTCGCGCCGGGATTCAGCCCCGTCGTGAGCGCCGGCCAGCACGCACTCGACTCCGGCGGAACGATACTGTCGATTGGCCCGCCGACCCCCTCGTCGGCGAGTGCCGTCAGATTCTCGAACACGTCGGGGTTGTCCTCGATCAGACTGTAGGGCACCCCGTCGATCCCGATGAACGCGACCCGCGGCCCGTCACTCGATCGCAACCGATCGATCAGTCCCATACGGGCCCTTCCGGTGAGACCCACAAAAACGTTCTTTTCGTGTCGTAATTGGACGCTCAGTCCCGATCGACCGCCGTGCGATCCCCGCCGTCACGGCCGATTTCGTCGACATTGTCCGGGACGACGGTGAGGTGATCGATGCCGAGGGCCTGAGTCTCCCGTGTCATCGAGTGCTGGTAGGGGCCAGACGCGCAAGTAATTACCCATGATTATTCATCATGGCGGCTGGCGACGGGATAACCAGGACACATGATCAGACCGACGACAAACCGTCCGATGGCGATTCGCGTTCGAGTACGCGCGTGCGTGAAAATATGCCGTCTGTCTCTCCCTCGAACACCGTATACTATCGCCTCTCCCTCGAACACCGGTCGGTCGCTCACTGGCGATCAGGCGAACTGCTCGTCGTAGAGGTCCGTCGCGTGATCGATGGCATCGACGGCGGCGGCCCGATCGGCCCAGCCTTCGACGGTGGTCTCCTTGCCGGGTTCGAGGTTCTTGTAGGTCTCGAAGAACTCCGCTATCTCGTCGCGCTGCTGGTCGCTCAGATCGTCGATGTCCCGAACGTCGTCGTATCGGGGATCCTCGGCGGGCACGCCGATGACCTTGTCGTCCTGTTCGCCGTCGTCGTCCATTCGCATGAGTGCGACCGGTCGGGTCTCGATACAGCAACCGGGGAAGGTCTGATCCTCGACGAGGACGAGAACATCCAGCGGATCGCCGTCGTCGTAGTACGTCTGCGGGATGAACCCGTAGTCGGACGGATAGTGGACGTTCGAGTGCAACACGCGGTCGAGAACGACACCCGGTACCGACTTGTCGTACTCGTATTTGTTGCGTTCGCCCTTGAGACACTCCACGACCGTCGTGATCGTCTCCGGAGGGTTCGGCCCCGCCGGAATATCCTCCCAGAGGTTCGACATTGCATCCGTCCCTCCGGGTCGATTCCCTTAGGCCCTTCCGGATCCGATCGCAGACCGCACCGACGCCGTCGGTACGAATGCGATCGGGTGGGAGAGCGATCGGTTCAGTTTCGGCCAGTTACCTATCAAAACTTACAATGAAACGCGATTGGCTCACTACTACGGCGATGATTAAAAAGTAAAGCGATACACCCGAGCGGCAAGCGGGCCGGGCCGCACCGTCCGAAGGGGCGATAAGCCCGTCCCAGTTAACAACTCTTAAATACCATGCTGACATTTCACTAACCATGTCAGAGTCACAAAGCGTGGCCGAGTCGCCGACCGTCGCCAGAGAGTTGACCGCCTTCCAGCACAATATTCTGATTATCCTCGCGGACGAAGCCCGCTATGGCCTCGCCATCAAGCGCGAACTCGAAGATTACTACGAGTCGGAGGTCAACCACGGCCGTCTGTATCCCAACCTCGACGACCTCGTCGAGATGGGGCTGGTCGAGAAGAGCGAACTCGACAAACGGACCAACCAGTACGCCCTGAGCGAGGACGGGTACGACGCGATTCTCGAACAGCTTTCGTGGGAGTTCTCCCGACTCCTCTCCGAAGAGGGTCGCCGCGAGGACATCGAAGCACTGCTCGAAACCGCAGACTAACGGCAGTCGTATTCGTCGAAGGCCTCGTTCGCTAGCTCGTCGGCTCGATCGTTCACCTCGCGTGGCACGTGTTCGACATCGTAAGACTCGAATTCTGCCAGGAGTTCCCGGACCCGAACGCGGCGTTCGCGAAGGTCGGGGTCGTTGGTATCGTACGCGCCGGTGACCTGTTTGACGATCAACTCGGAGTCACCACGAACGACGACCCCGCTGAAGCCGTGATCGACGGCGACCTCCAGCCCGTGGACGAGCGCCTCGTACTCGGCGACGTTGTTGGTCGTGCGGCCGATCCGTTTCGATCCCTCGGTGACGATGCCGTCGTCGGCAGCCACGATGACCCACCCGATCGCCGCCGGGCCAGGGTTGCCCCGCGAGGCGCCGTCGAAGTAGAGGTGTGCCCGCCCGCCGCCATCGGTCAGGAGCCCGCGCAACCGGGCCGAGTCACCCTGTAGCACGACTTTCCCGTCGTAGGCGACCGCCGTCCCACCGGCGTGACTCGCCCGCCAGCGTTCGTGGTCGGTGTTTCCCGCTTCGATGGTGACGCCCGCATCGGCAAGTCGCTCTCTCGCTGCCGAGGGATCGCACTCGATGACCGGCATATCTGCGAGAGAACGCCGAGACTCTTGGATCTGGGGATCTGTGCATTCCTGTCCCCTCGCAAAGGACCGAAAGATTTATGCCCAAGGATTTAAGGGCGCTGGATCTACTACCATAAAAGTGCGATGACACGGTCCACCCGCCAGCGGGAGCGCGCGTCCGAGACCGGAACCCAGGAGGACACAGACGAGGCCATTCGGGCCTGTCCGGAGTGTGACTCCGAGAACCTCGCACGGAGTTCGGACCGGGGGGAACTCATATGCGAGGACTGTGGCCTCGTCGTCGAGGAGGAAAACATCGATCCAGGGCCGGAGTGGCGCGCGTTCAATCACGAGGAACGACAGGAGAAATCGCGGGTGGGGGCTCCGACGACGAAGACGATGCACGACAAGGGGTTGACGACGACGATCGACTGGAAAGACAAAGACGCCTACGGCCGGTCGATCTCCTCGAAGAAGCGATCCCAGATGCATCGCCTGCGGAAGTGGCAGGAACGTATCCGGACGAAAGACGCGGGCGAGCGCAACCTGCAGTTCGCGCTCTCGGAGATCGACCGCATGGCCTCCGCACTCGGCGTGCCACGATCGGTCCGTGAGGTCGCATCGGTCATCTACCGGCGAGCGCTCGATGCCGATCTCATTCGGGGGCGATCGATCGAAGGCGTCGCGACATCTGCGCTGTATGCGGCCTGCCGGAAAGAGGGCATTCCCCGAAGCCTCGAAGAGATCGGCGAGGTCTCCCGCGTCGAGCGCAAGGAGATCGGTCGCACCTACCGGTACATCTCCCAGGAACTCGGCCTGGAAATGGAACCGGTCGACCCCAAAAAGTACGTGCCACGATTCTGTTCGGAACTCGATCTCTCCGAGGAGGTTCAGACGAAAGCCAACGAAATCATCGAGGAGACGGCCGAGCAGGGGTTGCTCTCGGGAAAATCTCCGACGGGGTACGCTGCTGCGGCGATCTACGCGGCGTCGTTGCTCTGTAACGAGAAAAAGACCCAGCGCGAGGTCGCCGACGTGGCCCAGGTCACCGAGGTGACCATCCGGAATCGCTATCAGGAACAGATCGAAGCGATGGGTATCCCCAGTTGAACGGCTATCCCTCGTCGGCGGTCGCGATCGCCCATCCGTCGGGTCGGCGTTCGATCACCGCTTCCCGGTCGAGCACGGCCAGTACGCGTGCGATCTCTCGCGGTGGGACACCCACGCGACTGGCGATTTCGGCACGGGATCGAGCGCCATCGGCGATCGCGAGCACGATGGCCGCGCCGAGTCGATCGGTCTCGCTCTGATCGGCGACCGTCTCCAGAACGTCGACCAGTCGGCCCTCGATGCGGCGCTGGGCCAGCGAGAAGGCCTGTCGCAACTCCACGAGACGGTCGAGTTCGGCCGCCGGATCGTCGGCGTCGAGATCGGCAGTGACGTGTGGACTCGTCGTCGGTCCGGGCCCCGAGGGCCGAGGATACGAGCGCTTGAGCGTGAACTCGAACGGCGACAGCGTGACCTCCAGGCGCACCGGTTCGGCGATCGAGAAGTACTTTCGACGCGCCCGGCCCTCGTGGCTCTCGATCAGACCCGCGGCTTCGAGTTTGCGGAGGTGATCGATCACCGCCTTGGGGCTCAATCCGAGGAGATCGCCGATCTCGGTGACATACCGGGGCCGACGCGCTACCAGCGCGAGAATACGCCGCCGGTTCTCGTTACCCAGCAAATCGAGGAGATCGGCGGCGTCCATTTACCTCACGTAAGCGTCGAAAATTTATAAGCGTATCGCCGATTCCCGCAGGCCGTTCGCTCGTGACATCGGCCGACCGCGAGATCGGCCGGTCAGCGGTTCGTTTCGCCGATGCAAAATTGTATCGTACGGATGATGAACCCGAAAGAAGGCCATTATCAAATATGGATGCATGACGGCGCGGCGATTTCCCCGCGGCCGGCAAACCCGGGAGTCATTAAGGTGACCCTTCCCCTACGGTGCGTTGTCGTCTCACACCGCGCCGGTGTGGGACCAACCGATCTCCACTGGGGTGGAGACGGGGGGACGACCGGGCGGGGCCGGTTGGGGGCTGGCCGCCGCCGCACCGGGCTGATACGCCGGGGATGGCACTCGCACGCGTTGCCGCTCGTTCCTGCGGATTTTCGACGACGTTCGAGCTGGTCGGTTATAACAGAACGATCGCCGCCGCCACGCCGATTGCCACCGAGAGCCCGGCCAGACGGGTGGTGTGACCGCCGCGGTGGGCCGCGAGGACCCACGCCACCACCACCTCGTAGACCCCGGGCATCGACTCGAGGACCGTATCGAGCCCGTATCCCGCATCGAGCGCGGCACGGACGGGCCTCGGAACGATCGTCGCGATTCGATCGCGGGCGATCCAGCCACCGAGTCCTGCCCCGAGGATGGCAACCGTCAGGACGGCCGTCCGGAGCGTGAGGACGTGGTCGAGGAGGCCGCCGAGGCCGTGCATCTCGGCGTGGACGCCCGGGACGGCCTGCGCCAGGCCGGTCCCGAGCGAGGGGATCACCAGCCACGAGGTGAGCGTGCCGACCGCGAGAACGACGAGCCCGGCCGCCATTTCCAGGGGGACGGCCTCGCCCTCCCGGAGGCGGCCCGCCGCCGCGGGCAGGCCCGCGAGTCCGTCGCGGGTGAACATCAGCGCGTAGATCCGGACGCCGTAGCCGACCGTGAGCACGGCCGTGAGGATCAACACCGCCGCCGTGGCGGTCTCGATCGGCCCGCCAGCGAGGCCGGCCCCGAAAAGCAGTTCTTTCGACCAGAAGCCGTTGAACGGTGGCACGCCCGCGAGGCCGGCGATCCCGACGAGGAAGGCGACGTTCGTCACGGGCATCCGGTCGAGTGCGCCCGTGCCGCGGGCCTCGCGCATGTCGACGTGCTGGTGGACCGACCCGCCGATCCGGTAGATCACCGCGCCAGCCCCCAGAAAGAGCAGCGCCTTGAACACCGAGTGACTGGTCAGGTGCGCGGCGGCGGGGGCGAGACCACCCGCAATGCCGATCCCCGCGGTGACGTAGCCCAGCTGGCTGATCGTACAGTACGCGAGCGCGCGCTTGAAGTCCCACTCGACGGTCGCGAGGAGGGCCGCTGCGAGCGCTGTCGCCGCGCCGACGACCATCAGGAGTGGCCGGTACCAGCCGACGCCCTCGAAGATGGGGATCGTTCGCGCGAGCAGGTAGACGCCGGCGTTGACCATACATGCCGCGTGGATCAGCGCCGTGCTCGTCGTCGGGGCCTCCATCGCGTCGGGCAACCAGACGAACAGTGGCAGTTGAGCGGACTTCCCGATTGCCGCGAGGACGAACAGTGCGCCCGCGAGCGCGAGCGTCCCCTCCGGGATCTGGCCCCCGGTCGCGAGCGCGATCGTCTTCGCGATCGAGAGCGTGCCCGTCTCGGCGGCGAGCACCGCGAGGCCGGCGAGCAGGCCGATGTCTCCGAAGCGCGTGACGACGAAGGCCTTGATCCCGGCCCGGCGGCTCGTCGGCGAGTCCAGCCAGAACGCGATCAGGCCGAACGAACAGAGACCGAGGACCTCCCAGAAGACATAGAGCGCGACGAACCCGTCGACGAGCGCGAACGCGATCATCCCGCCGACGAAAAGCAGCGTGATCGCGTAGTAGCGATCGAGGCCGTCCTCGCGTTCCATGAATCGGGTCGAAAAGAGGACGACGAGCGCCCCGACGACGCCCGCGATCGCCGCGAGCACGGTCCCCAGCGGGTCGAGCACGAGATCCAGCGACACCGTGACCGCGTGGCTTCCCACCTCGATCGGCGGTAACCACGCGATCGCGATCCGCGGGGCCGAACCGGCGAGGCCCTCGCCGAGGATGGCGAGCGAGAGTGTCGCGGTCACGGCAGCGACCGTGACGGCGGTCCCCCGACGCGCCGCGGGGCCGATCCGGCCGGCGATCACGACACCCGGCACGCCGAGGAGCGGCACCGCGATCGCCCCGGCGGTTGCGGCCCCGAGCGGCCCCATGCCGGCGACGCCGCCGAGCAGGCCAATGGTTGCGAGGAGCGCCACGAGCGCGGCCGTTCCGACGAGCGCGAGCGAGCGATCGGTCACGGACGATCGATCGGCGACCGGTCGGCGGTCGGTGTCGGCATCACTCACCATGGCGATCCCTCCAGTTCGATCGATCCCTCGCGACGGTGGACGGCGATCGCGACTGCCATCAAAACGGCGACGACGACCGCGTCGGCGACGATCAGGAGGATGAGATACTCGCCGACCGCCCCGCCGGCCGCCAGGAAGGCCAGCAGGGCGGCCTTCGAGACCACCTCGACGGCGACGACCGCATCCAGCAGATCGTTCGCGAGCGTGACGCCCGCGATCCCGACGACGAGCGTGCCGACGGCGACGGCGAGCGGGACGATCACGCCGTCTCACCTCCCGGGCCCGAGAGGCGAACGACGCCGAGGACGCCCACCAGCACGAGCACCGCGACGAGCAGGAGATCCAGTGGGTGCGCGGCCCACAGCGACGCCGCGGTCGTGGCGGACGCGGTCTCGACCTCGATACCCATCGAGAGCGCGCCGATCCCGACCGCAGCGGACGCGACGCCGAGGACGGCGATCGCAGCGCGCCGCCCCCGCGGGAGGGTGGCTGTGTCGGTCAGATCCACGACGAACAAGAAGAGCAGCGATATCAGCCCCGCGGCGACGACCGCCTCGAACACCGCGGCGATGGGATAGCCCGCGACGAAGATCGCGACCGCGAGCGCGACGCTCGCACCCGCCAGCGAGAGGATCGACCCCAGCGGACGGGGCCACGCGATCGCGGCGATCGCACCCACCAGGACCGCCGCGAGCGCGACCGTCAGCGCCAGCGTCACGGCATCACCCCCAGGGGCGCGATGGCGTCAGCGCCTGCCGACGCCGCGTCGAGACCGACCATCGGCGCGATACCGACCACGACGATCGCGACGAGCGCGACCGCCAGACTCGCCGCGATCGCTCGCGATGGCGTCCCGACCTCGCGATCGTCGGGGCTGGCGTACAGCGCCCGGACGATCGGGAGGTAATAGCCCAGGGAGAGAAACGAACTCGCGACGACCGCGATCGCGACGACCGCACCGAGTGCGCCGAGGTTGGCGCTGCCGATGACGATCAGGAGTTTGCCCCAGAACCCGACCAGCGGGGGCACGCCAGCGAGTGCGAGCACCGCGACCGCGAGCGTGCCGGCCGCCAGCGGGAGGCGACGGCCCAGCCCCGCGATATCGTCCAGCGTGGCGTCCGCGCCGGCCCCGATCGCACCGAGCAGCGCGGCGACCGCGACGAACGCGCCGGCCTTCATGATCGCGTTCGCGACGACATGAAAGAGCGCGCCCCGGGCGGCCACGCTGCCACCGCTCGCCACGAACGCCGCGCCGATGCCCACGAGGACGTAGCCGACGTGTGGGATCGACGAACACGCCAGCACGCGCCGCACCGTCGACTGGCCGTAGGCGAGGAGATTGCCGACCAGCATCGATCCGATGCCGGCGGCGATGAGCAACGCGCCGACGGGCACGTCGGCCGGCACGATCCGGAGACAGCGCGCCATCGCGACGATCGCGACGGGCGTCGCCAGCGCCGCGAGCAGGACCGTCGCGGCGTGGGGCGCCTCGGCGTAGGCATCGGGCACCCAGGCGTGTAGCGGGACGACCGCGCCCTTGACGCCGAACCCGACGACGAGACTCACCGCCGCGAGCGGGCCGACCGACGCGACCGCTCTCGTCGGATCGACAAAGGAGAGGCCGCCCTCGGTCGTCGCGAGCAGCGCGATGCCGAAGATCGCGATCGCCGATCCGACGGCGTTGAGGACGACGTACTGGCGGCCGGCGACGACCGCTGCCGACCGATCGATGGCGTAGGGGACGAGCGCGTAGGTCGCGACCGCGAGCATCTCGAAGCCCAGGTACAGCGTGAACGCGTCGGGGGCGTAGCCGATCGTGACCACGCCCGCGACGACCGCGAGCGCGAGCGCCCGGCCCGCGCCGGTCGGATCGTCGAGGGCGTCGCGAACGCCGACCAGCGCGATGAGTCCGACCGCGGGGCCGACGACGCCGAGCAGTGTTCCGAGCCCCGAAACGAGGACCGTCGGTCGGTCACCGAACGCCGAATACGCGCCACCCTCGCCAGTGGCGAGCGCGACCGAAGCGACGAGGGCGATCGCGAGCGACAGCCCCGCCGTGGCCGCTCCCGCCCGGCGGTCGGCCGAATACGCGTCCAGGAGATAGGTGACGACGATGCCGGCCAGCAGTGCGACGATCGGGACCACCGCGATGGGCGTGGCGATCACCGATCGCACCCCCTCGAAATGAGCATATCCGGATGTTGGCTGCGTTTCGACCTTGAATCCATCTGTTCGCCGCTGAGTACATGACGAACGACGATGATAGATCCCGGCCCAGAACCGAACTGTCACATCGACATGGCCCCAACGCCGCGTGTGACCGACACCGTCGTGCCCGCCGCCCGGCCGCTGGTCGTGCTGGGCATGGGCTCCGATCAGGGCGACGACCGCGCGGGAATCGCGCTCGTCGAGGCGATCGCGGCGTCAGATCCGGCGGGCGTGACCGCGATCGCAGGTGGGGTTGCCCCCGAGAACTACACCGGCCCGATCCGGCGGGCCGATCCCGCGGCCGTGCTCGTCGTCGACGCCGTCGAGTGGGAGGCCGCTCCGGGCGCGATCGATCGCTTCGCGGTCGCGGACCTCCGGGCCGGGTCGATATCGACACATAGCGCGCCGCCGACGATGCTCGTCGACTTTCTGGAGCAGACGACCGACGCCGGAGTCACGCTCGTCGGAATCCAGCCCGATCGCCTCGACGGCGATCACCTCTCGGTCCCGGTCGCACGGGCGGTGGCGAATCTCGTCCGCGATATCACTGGCGAATGAATCGCGCACTCGCCGGTGCAGCCTGATCGACGGTTCTGCCCGAATGCCAGTTCTGGCCGATCGTCGGCTGTCCGATCAACGGTTCTGGCCGATCGTCGGGTCTGGCCGGTCGACGACGCGACTCGATCGACGGCCCGGAAGTCGACCCCGTCTGGGCGATCCTAGCGGGAGAAGGTGTGTGACTCCCGGAGGGTGTCGCTGTCGTCGTCGGCGAGGTCGTACTCGTCGGTCGATTCGAGCGCGCCCGTCGGGCAGGATTCGACACACTGCCCACAGAACATACACCGCGCGGCGTCGTACGCCCACGTCACCTCGTCGGCATCGCCCTCGACGACGATCGCGTCGGCCGCACAGTGGCGTTCGCACATGCCACACCCCGTACAGGGGTCGGCCTCGAACGCGATCTTCCCGCGGAACCGATCGGGGAGGTCCCGGGATTCGGCGGGGTAGTCGATCGTCGCGCTGTCCGTCCGGAACGTTCGGAGTGCTTCGGTCAGGAATGTACCAACGCTCATGGGATCACCTCGAACGTGGCGAGGGCAATCGCGATCGCGATCTGGCAGATGGCCAGGCCGAGCAGCCAGGTCAGGTTGAGACGGACCATCTGCTCGATCCGCAGGCGGGCGACCACCGCCGCGGCGACCGACAGCGTGGCGACGACCGCCAGCGTCTTCACGAGAAAGACTGCGAGGCCAGCGGCGATGGTCGCTGCGGCCGCTGTCGTCGTGGACCCGCCGACGAGGGTGGCGATCGCACCAGCGGGCGCCGGCCCACCCAGGAAGAGCGCAGCGATCAGCGCCGCGCCGACGACGAACTCCACGTCTTTCGTGAGTTCGAGGAAGGCGAGTTTTCGGCCCGAATACTCGACGGTCGGCCCGCCCGCGAGTTCGGTCTTGGCCTTGGGAATGTCGAAGGGAACGCGTTCGAGTTTGGCCTGCAGGCCGGTCAGCGCCACGACCAGTCCGGGCACGAGTGCGACGATGTACAGGGGGTGTGATCCGACGTAGGCGGTCACGCCGCTGATCGACCAGCTCCCCGCGGCGATCGCGGGCGCGAGACAGGCCAGGAAAAAGGGCACCTCGTAGCCAAAGAGCTGGGTCAGCGTGCGGTGGGTGCCGATCCGCGAGAAGGCGTTCCCCGAGTGCCACCCGCCGAACACGAGCGCGACCGAGGGGACCGCGAGCAGCGCCAGCACGACCACCAGATCGCCCTCGAACGCGGCCGCCGCGGTACTCGCGTATGTCGGCACGTAGAGAATCGCCGTCAGGACCGCCGCGAACGCCACCAGCGGCGCGATCCGGAAGACCGATCCCGTCGCGTCCTCGGGGACGATCGACTCGTTGGCGAACAGCTTCAGGTAATCGGCGATCGGCTGGGTCGGGCCCGGCCCGACGCGGTTCTGCAGTCGCGCCGTCACCTTCCGGTCGAGGAACTCCGCGAACAGGCCGTAGCCCACGGCGAAGGCCAGTCCCGGGAAGATCAGGATGGCGAACGCTCCCTCCGCAATGGCGGGAAGCGTCGTCATGGGCCACCCCCGTAGTACTCGAAGGCGTACTCGCGCAGATCGTCGAGCGTGTAGTCGTCGCCGTCGGCGACATCGACACCGATACGAGAGGTACAGCTAATGCAGGGGTCGATCCCCGCGACGACGATCGGCGTGTCCGCGAGATTCGCGCCCCGCAGGCTCTCGACGACGGTCGGCCAGTTCGCCAGCGTCGGCACGCGGACGTGGACGCGATCGGGTTCGTCCGATCCGTCGCTCGCGACGAAGTGGAACAACTCGCCGCGGGGAGCCTCGTACCGGCTGGTAACGATCCCTTCCTCCAGTCCGGCGGTGCGGGCCTGGATCGGCGTGTCGGGGGCGATCGACCCCTCGGGAATGCGATCGAGGACCTGCTCGATCAAATCGATGCTCTGCTGAATCTCCCGGATGCGCACGACCGTCCGGGCGAGCAGATCGCCCCGGTCGTCGGTGACGACCTCGAAGTCCAGTTCGTCGTAGGCGGCGTAGGGGTCGTCCCGGCGAACGTCGGTGTCGACGCCCGAGGCTCGCGCCGTCGGCCCGACGGCACAGAGTTCGCGCGTGCGCTCGGTCGAGACCGTCCCGACGCCAGCCAGACGCATCCGGACGGTCTCTTCCTCGGGGACGGTCGCGGCGTAGAAGTCCATCCGCTCGCGGAGATCCGCGATCCCATCGCAGATGGCCTCGCGCTGCTCGTCGTTCAGATCCTCGCGAACGCCGCCAACCGTGTTGATCGCGTAGTGGACGCGATTGCCCGTCAACGCTTCGAGCAGGTCGAGGACGATCTCGCGATCGCGCCAGGCGTACTGCCAGAGCGTCTCGAAGCCGATCTCGTGGCCAGCGACGCCCAGCCAGAGCATGTGGCTGTGGATCCGCTCGAGTTCGCCCACCAGCGATCGAATGTATCGCGCTCGCGGCGGCACGTCCACGTCGGCGAGATCCTCGACCGCGCGGACGAACGCGGTGGTGTGGCTGTGCGAGCAGATCCCACAGATCCGTTCGAGCAGGTAGATGTTTTCGAGGTAGGACTTCGAGAGAGCGGCCTGCTCGATCCCGCGGTGGTTGTGCGAGAGCGCGAGACTGGCGTCGACGATCTCCTCGCCGTCGACGGTCAATTCGAAGCTCGCGGGCTCTTTGAGGGCGGGATGCTGTGGCCCGACCGGCAGGGTGGTCTCCTCGGTCATGACGATCCCTCCCGCAGCGGTGGGTCACCCTCGTAGTCGTCGGCGAGCAGGAGTGGCTCGGGGTTGGGATGACCGTCGACCCGGACGCCGACCATGTCCATCAGTTCGCGCTCGTAGAGGGCGGCCCCGGGAATCCGGTCGGTGATCGTCGGGATCGATCCGTCGTAGGCGACCGTGGCTTCGAGCGTGACGAGGCGATCGTCGCCCGTCCCGCGTGCGAGGAAGTGATAGTGGACGACGATCGCCTCGCCCGAATCGACGCCCGTGATCGCGGTGAGGTGCTCGACGCCCGCGCCGGCGAGCGCGTCGAGCACGTCGTCGATGCGATCGGCGTCGATCGCGACCCGGAGGCGGTCCTCCTCGACGACGCGACCGATCGCGTCGCCGGCCCGCTCGCGCAGTTCAGTCTCCAGCGACGACATTGCTCGCCTCCCGTGGGGTATCGGCTGACTCGTCGTCGGCGTCCTCCTCGCCGAACAGTTCCGCGGCGCGGGCGTCGATTGCGCTGGCCTGGGCCTCGCGGCCGGCCGACGCGAGTGCGGTCACGATGCCGTCGATCAGCGCCTCGGGGCTAATCGGACAGCCCGGGACGTACGCGTCGACGGGAACCACGTCGTCGACGCCCTCGTGGCAGTTATAACAGTCCCGGAACACCCCGCCCGAGGACGCACACGAGCCCGCCGCGACGACGAGTTTCGGCTCGGGCATCTGCTCGTAGACCCGCTCCAGGCGGGGCCGCATCTGCTCGGTGACGGGCCCGGTCGCCACGAGCACGTCGGCGTGGCGGGGCGACCCCATCTGTTTGATCCCCAGTCGCTCCACGTCGTACCGGGGCATCAGTGCATCCAGCGTCTCGATATCACAGCCGTTGCAACTCCCGCAGTTGAGGTGGAGTATCCACGGCGATTCGCGTCGTGCCCAGTTGATGAGTCCCATGGTTGGTGTGTTATGGCGTGGTCGTTCGGACGGTCCGGCCCAGCGCCGCCATTGCGATCGCGAGGATCGCCGCCACCGGCAGGCCGACGATCAGTCCCGCGAGATCCGGCGTCGCCGTCGCCACCAGGAGGACGGCGACGTGGACGATCGTAAAGCCGATCCCGAGGTGGTAGAGTCGATACCGGGGCCGGTCGGCATCGGGCGGGGCCTCGCCGCTCGCGTAGGCCTCCCGATGGAGTCCAGTCCCGCCGCGGTCGTCGGCTATCACCTTTCCCACATAATTGATAATGCCACTAATCGCGAGGAAGACGGCGAATGCGACCGGTGGCGCGAGCAGGGCGGTCCCCGACATATCCTATCGGTGGTAGATGCTCCCCACGCCTAAAGGTTGCCTCGATTGTCACAGCTTTGGGACCGTCGAAGGTATTTTCGCGGGCAAAAACCCAACACGCGTCCGGTCCGCCAGGCCAGTCACGGTGGTCCCCGGTCGGACAGGGGTCCGGATACCGATCGACCACAGAATCGAGTCGCGTCCCCGCTCGCCGACGGGCGTGACCGAACCACGCGGGAGCGGCCGTCGACCCGTGCAAGGGTCGTCGATTCGTGGCCTGCCGCCCGGCACCGCGTCGCTCGACGGGGGCCAGAGGACTCATACTGTCGGACACAAGTCCGTGAGCAATCAAGTGGGTGTTTTTGCAATTCACGACGGTACTCACCCGAGCAGACAACGAGCGTGTTCAATTTCTTGTGTCCGGCAGTATCACGAGCGGGACGCGTCCGCCCTGCGGCGGGGCGGCGATCGAAAACGAGTGGAGGGCCGAATCAGCGGGGCCCACGCCAGAGCACGAGCGTATCGGTCGTCTGGGTGTCCGGAGCGGTCCAGATCACCCGGACGGTGTCGGTCTCGGCGATGCCCGTCAGTTCGGCGCGATCGCCGGCCGCGATCTCGTCGCCGTCGGCGACCGTCGGCGAGCGGTCGGTCCAGTCGACTTCGGTGCCGCCAGGTTCGACGATCGTCACCTGGTCTTCGGGGATCACGCTCCCGCTGGCGTGGGTGATCGTGAGGGTGTCCGTGCTCTCGTTGTAGTCAGTCACAAACGACACCTGTGGCGTCCTCTCGCCGAGCATATCGCCCATGCCGAGGGCGAACGTGGCGATGACGGCCGCGAGGATCACCGTGATGGCGACTATCAGGATGATCCCGATGACGGGGCTGACGGCCTCGTCGGCCTCGCGATCGGCCGCGCGGTCCATCGCGTTGAACGACTCGATGAGTCCGGCCGGTCGATCGACGATCGGACCAGGGTCGTCGCGGTCGGTGTCGCGTTCGGTGCTCATATCAGGCCTGTGGACCGGTCCAGGACGCGAGCGTGCGCGTCGGGCCGCCATCGGGCGGGACCCAGACCAGTCGCAACTGGTCGGTCGGGCCGACCGACTCGACGACCATCGTGTCGCCGTACTCGACCGGGTCAGTACCGGTCCAGTCGATCGGCGTGTCCGAGACAGTCCCGCGGATCTCCAGTCGCGCCGCGGGGACCGCCTCGCCGCCGGTGTGGGTGATCGTCACCGGCCCGGCGGTGTCGGGTCCGCCATCCCAGTCCATCGCGAACGACGCCGATGGACCGGGCGCGGGCGCTGGCGTCGCGGAGGCGACGCTCGCGCCACTCGGCCCGAGGACGAATGTCGCGCCCGCGAGCGCGACGATCAGCGTGAGCGTCGCCAGCATGATCACGCCGATCGGCTTGCCCGCCGCGCGATCGGCCTCGAAGGGGTGTGGGACGTACATGGGTGGGGTCGGGCACGAAGCCCGAAATCAGGTGGTGAGCGAGCGATTACGCCTCGGGGCCGGTCCACGTAACCAGCGTCGAGGAGCTGTCGCCCTCGGGCGAGCGCCAGACGAGTCGGACGCTCTCGCTCTTGTTGACATCCGTTAGCGTGATGCTGTCTCCGGCCGTTACATCGCTACTATTTCCACCGGCCGCAGTCCAACTCATTGTTGAATTATTAACGCCCGAGCCCGTCACGTACAGATTACTGGCCTTGATCGACTCACCACTACTGTGTGTGATGGTCAGGTTGGTGTTTGGCTGATCGTACTGCGTGGTGAAACTCGCCTGGGGGGCGGTCGTCTGCAACTGGCTGCCGAGTCCGAGGACGAACGTCGCGATGACCGCGG
>JBDGTN010000106.1:11252-19986 GCA_042216835.1 Halococcoides sp. | reverse complement strand
TCGATCCGGGCGAACCCTACGCGTTCGAACTGGACCATCGCGTCGGCGTCGTAGGCCGCCAGTCCGGGCTCGGCGTAGCCCGACACGTCGCCGTCGGGCGTTCGCAGACGGACCGGATGGGCGCGATCCGCGGGCACCCAGTGGACCACGTCGACGCCCTCGTCGTGGATCACGTCGGTCCCGGCCGTGAGGTGCTCGAAGCCCGTGTCGGTCCGGCGGACACAGCCAAACCCCTTGAGCCAGACGCGATCGCCGACGTTGGGGCGATCGGACTCCTCGATCAGCACCGCGTCCGTGACCGGGATCTCCCGTCGCCCGCGATCCTCGTGATCGGGATGGACCGGCGGGGTGCCAGCCTCCGGCCCGCCCGCGATCGGCACCTCGACGGCGGGGCCACTTTCGTCGGGGGTGTCACGCACCAGGAAGGCCCGATCGGTCTCGTCGTCGATCAGATCGCGGTTCGCGCTGTACACCGACGACATCGCCAGGTCGACGTTCGAGGTCGAGGTGCCGAGTTCGACCATCGCCGCCACGATGGCCTCGCCACGAATCCCGCGCTTGCGGAGACTCGCGATCGTCGGCGCGCGTGGGTCCGCCCACCCGTCGAGATCGCCCGCTTCGATCAACTCCTGAATCGAAGAGGTCGAGAGTGACACGTCGTAGGAATCGACCTGGACGTGCCCCCAGTGGACGACCTCGGGGTAAGTCCAGTCGAAATAGTCGTAAACGAACTGCTGGCGCTTGGCCGAATCCTGGAGGTCGATCCCGCGGATGATGTGCGTGACGCCGGTCAGGTGGTCGTCGATCCCGCTCTGGAAGTCGAGCATCGGCCAGCAGCGATACTCGCTGGCGGCCTCGCGCGGGTGGGGAGTGTCGATCATCCGGAAGGCTACCCAGTCCCGGAGGGCTGGATTCTTATGCGTGATGTCGGTCTTGACGCGAAGCACCATGTCGCCGGGATCGACCTCGCCGGCGACCATGCGATCGAACTCCTCGCGGACGGTCTCGGGGGCCTTCTCGCGGTGCGGACAGGGCTCGGCGTCGTTTTTGAGCGCCGAGAACTCCTCGCCCGGACACGAACAGGTGTAGGCCCCGCCCTGGTCGATCAGTCGGCGGGCGTGCTCGTAGTAGGTCTCCAGACGGTCGCTCGCCCGGATCACGTCGTCGGGTTCGAAGCCCAGGTAGCGAATCGCGTCCAGAATCGCGTCGTAGGCATCCAGATCGGGTCGCTTGGTCTCGGGATCGGTGTCGTCGAACCGGCAGATGAACGATCCGTCGTACCGCTCGGCGTAGGTCCCGACGACCGCGGCCATGCGGGCGTGGCCGATATGCCAGGGCCCGTTTGGATTGGGCGCGACGCGCAGTCGGACCTCATCGACCGAATCGGCGTTCGGAAGGTCGCCCAGCGGGTCCTCGCTCTCCGAATCGGCGTCGAGTTCGGCGACCCGCTCGGGCGCGAGTGCTTCGAGGCGGTCGCGCTGTTCGGCGGGCGAGCGCTCGTTCACGGCGGCGACCACCGGCGCAATCACGTCCGGAATCTCGTCGCCGTACTCGCGAAATTCAGGATTGTCGCCCATCAGCGGGCCCATGATCGCGCCGACCTGGGCATCGCCACCGTGTTTGAGCGCGTTGAACAGCGCGTCGGCCTCGGCCGCGCGTTCGACGCGCTCGCGCAGATCCTCGTCCATGACGGGTCTGGCGGCCCGGCGGCCCTAAACCTCTCGGGATTGGCCCGGAGCGATTCGGTCGCGGGGTCGCCGTGGGATACTCGACCGGCCCGCTGTCCCGCGCTGGAATCCTCGCTCATCAGGGCGGGAGGATGTCAAGAACGCTGTCATCCCGGGTCGGGTGAATGCGAACTCGGTGGCTCAGTACTCGCGTTCGATGAAATACTCCGCGATGTCGGTGAGTCGGTCTCGCGCCTCGGTATCGGGCAGTGCTCGAAGGGTATCCCGTCCGCTCGCGACGTGCTCGCGCGCCAGATCGCGGGCGTAATCGATGCTTCCGGCGTCTTCGAGGCGCTCGATGGCCGCCTCGACGGTCGCCTCGTCGATCGCATCGATATCGTCGTCGGGAACCAGATCTGCCACGTCGATTCCCTGCTGGCGGGCGTGAACGGTGACGATCGTCTGTTTGTTCTCGGCGAGATCGCTTCCGCGGCGCTTGCCCAGCGTCTCCGTCGAGGCGGTCAGATCGAGCAGATCGTCCTGAATCTGGAAGGCTTTGCCCACGTCGATCCCGTAGCTATAGAGCGGATCGACGTACTCGTCGGCCCCGGCGAGCAGTGCGGGCGTGGCTGCCGACGCGCCGTACAGCACGGCCGTCTTCCGTTCGACCATCTCCAGATACTCCGTTTCGGTGATCGAGGGGCGATCCTCGAACTCGATGTCGATCGTCTGGCCCTCACAGATCTCCGTACAGGTCGCCGCGAGTTCCGACAGCGCCCGTACCGAGTGCTCGGGTGGAGCCCCCGTTTCGAGCATGTTCTCGAAGGCCTTCGAGTACAGCGTATCGCCCGCGAGGATCGCCGTTTCGAGGTCGAACTCCTCGTGGACGGCCGGGACCCCTCGACGCATCTCGTCGTCGTCCATGATGTCGTCGTGAATGAGGGTAAACGTCTGGACGATCTCGATGCTGACCGCCGCGGCCATCAGATCGATCGTCCGATCGCCAACCGGAAACTCCCGGTAATCCGCACTCAGCGGGTCGACCTCGGCGATGGCCTCGCCGGCGAGCAACACCATCGTCGGCCGAAGACGTTTCCCACCCGCGTCGAGCAGATAGCGAGACGCTTCGTAGAGCCGCTCGGGAAAGACGACCGGCACATCGTCTGGAAGGGCGTCGTTGACGAGTCGCCGGCGCTCGGCGATCGCCGTCGTCACCGCATCGGAATCCTGGGCGGCCATCCTTACTCCACGAGCGTGATCATGTTCCCGTTGCGAGACACGTGGAGGTCCTCTCCAACCTCGAACCCGAACGTCTCGGCCACATCGACGTACGGGGCGAACCCTTCCATGTCCTGGTGGGCGGGGATGAGATGCTCCGGTCGGAGTGCGTCGAGCATCTCGTAGTGGCCCTCGCGCCGGAGGTGGCCCGAGACGTGAATTTCGTCGTAGATACGGGCTCCCTGCATACCGAGTAGGCGCTCGGCCTGATAGCGCTGGCCCTCGTTGGTTGGTTCGGGGATGACACGCGCCGAGAAGACCACCTTGTCGCCATCCTCGAGTTCGTAGGGCGTCTCGCCGCGGGCCATCCGGGTGAGCATCGCTCGTGGTTCGCCCTGGTGGCCGGTGACGATCGGCAGGTGGTCACCTTTGCCCTCGGACATGATCTGCTCGAAGGTCCGATCGACGGACTTGCGGTGGCCGTACATCCCCAGGTCGTCGGGGAACTCGACGAAATCCAGGCGTTCGGCCGTCCCCGAATATTTCTCCATCGACCGGCCCAGGAGGACTGGCTGGCGACCGATGTCGTCGGCGAACTCGACCAGACTCTTCACGCGAGCGATGTGACTGGAGAACGTCGTCGCGACGATGCCGCCGTCGTAGTCTTCCATGCTCTGGAGTGCGTCCTTGAGATGCCGGCGCGCGACCGATTCGGAGGGCGTGCGCCCCTTCTTGCCGGCGTTCGTGCAGTCCTCGATGTAACAGAGCACGCCCTCGTCGCCGATCCGGCGGAACCGATCCATGTCGATCGGGTCGCCGATGACGGGATCGTGATCGATGCGCTTGTCGAGGCCGTACACGATCGCGCCCTCCGGCGTGTGGAGGACGGGATTGATCGCATCGATGACCGAGTGCGTGACGTTGACGAACTCCAGTTCGACGCCCTCGGAGATCGTCATCGTCTCGCCGGCCTGCATTTCTTTCAGGTCGTTCTCGACGCCGAACTTCTCCTCGCTCTCGATTTCCTGTTTGACGAGTGCGAGCGTGAACGGACTCGCCACGATGGGCGCGTCATAGCGGTGGGCGAGTTTCGAGATCCCCCCGATGTGGTCGAGGTGACCGTGTGTCGGCACGATCGCCTGCACGTCACCTTCGAGATCACTCATCACGCGATCGTCGGGGATCGCTCCCATGTCGATCAGATCGAGGCTGTGCATCCGCTCGGTCTCGACGTTGTCGTGGATCAGGACCTTCGAGAGGTTCAGCCCCATGTCGAAGACGACGACGTCGCTACCGGCCCGAACGGCCGTCATCTGTCGTCCGACTTCCTCGTAGCCGCCGATGGTCGCAATTTCGATTTCCATGGTTTCCTCCGAGAGCCGCCACCACGGAGTGGACCCGACGATCGCGAGGATCGACGCATACCTCATGACGGCGACTCGACCGGCCGGGCCGACCGGCACGCGCCGTAGCCCTCGGCGAGTCGGCCATCGCGTCCGCTGTTCCTCGGCCGCCGGGTCCGTCCCGCAGCGGCCATACGCTCGGTTGACACCGGATACACGGCGCGCTGTCTTAAGTGCGGTGGTCCGGTCGTCCTGGCTGCCCTGACGAAACGACCGACGCCAGGCACACCTCAGCCGGCGAGCGGTCAGCTTACACCTCAACCGGCGAGCGGTCGGTTTATCGGCCTCGCGGTCGGAGGCCCACGCGTTGATGGCCCTCACCAAACGCATCATCCCCTGTATCGACGTGGACCTCGACGAGGACGGCAATGCCGCGGTCTACACCGGCGTGAACTTCGAGGATCTGCAGTACACCGGCGACCCGGTCGAGATGGCCAAACGATACAACGAGTCGGGGGCCGACGAGTTCGTCTTTCTGGACATCACGGCCTCCGCAGAGGGTCGCGAGACGATGCTCGACACCGTCGAGCGCGTCGCCGACGAGGTGTTCATCCCGCTGACCGTCGGGGGCGGCATCCGCACCCGCGAGGACATCAAAGAGACCCTCCGTGCGGGCGCGGACAAGGTTTCGATCAACACCGGTGCGATCGAACGGCCCGAACTGGTCGACGAGGGAGCGGCCGCGTTCGGCAGCCAGTGCATCGTCATCTCGGTCGACGCGCGACGCCGGTTCGACGAACGGGGCGAGTACTACGAACGGATCGACGGCGAATCGGCCTGGTTCGAGTGTACCGTCAAGGGCGGTCGCGAGGGCACCGGGATCGATGTCGTCGAGTGGGCCCGCGAGGTCGAGTCCCGGGGGGCGGGCGAGTTGTTCGTCAACTCGATCGACGCCGACGGCACCAAAGAGGGCTACGACGTGCCGCTGACGCGAGCGGTCGCGGACGCCGTTTCGACGCCCGTCATCGCCTCTTCGGGGTGTGGCGGGCCCGAAGACATGGAACAGGTCTTCGAGGAGGCGGGCGCAGACGCCGCACTCGCGGCGTCGATTTTCCACTTCGGCGAGTACTCGATCCAGGAGACCAAGGCCCATCTCGCAGCGCAGGGCATTCCCGTCCGGCGCTGAACGATCGCGAGGGTCGAGCGCCGGGGTGGTTCCCCAAGACCGATCGTCGGACGATGGAACGGTCGTGTCCGGCCTGTGGGACCGATCTCGGGTCCGCAACGACGTGTCCGTCCTGTGGGGCGACGGTCGGGACCGACCCGGTCTGGGAATGTGTGAACTGCGGGCGCATCCACCAGAAACACGCACCCCCCTGTAGTCGGTGTGGGACGCCGACCCTGGAGCAGACCTATCCGGAGTACGATCTGCCTGCGGTCGAAGAGGGCGTGAGCTACCGGGATGTCCTCGATCGCCAGTATCTCGCTGTCGTCGCCGTGATCGGCGTGTTGCTGGCGGTCAGCGGCCTCGGCGCCATCGGGGTTATCGACCTGCCAGGCCCGGAGATGACGACCGGACCGGATTCGCTCGACGCGCCCGGCCACCACGACACCCTCGCCGGCCACGAGATACAACGGATCGAGACGGCCTGGATCTGGGCGCTGAACGATCGGCGCGAAACGGCGTCCATCTCGCCGGTGGATCGCTCCGCGTCGCTCGATCGGATCGCGTCCGTAGCTGCACACGTCAGGGTCCGAGAGGATCACCGACCGACCGAAACCCTCGATTCCGATGCCATCGTCGAGTCGGAAACGCCCTGTACGGAACGGATTCGCCTCTACGATCGAACGGTCGACCGCGCTCGTCTCGACGACCGCCGGTCGCCACGATCGATCGCCGGCGACCTGCAGTTCGGGGCTGTGAGCGGTCGGGCCCCACGGACGCTCGACGCATCGTATGCCGGGGTCCACGTCCACGTCGGGCCCGAGGGGTCGATCTACGTCGCACTCGCCATCTGCTAGACCCGGGTCGCCGGTGGCACCGACCGCTTTTCGCGCCCGCCGCCAGAGCCCAGCCAGTGGCGCAGGCCACCGCCCACCCCGAGGAAGAGGGCTGGCAGACTCAGCGGGACCGCCACGATCGTGGGCAACACCTGAACGATGGTGGCGAGGACGAGACCGATCGCGAAGCCGACCCACACGTTCTCGACACCGAGCAGGCCGGCGAAAAACCGACCGATTGCGATGTATCCGGCGGTCGTCCAGAGCAACAGTACGACGAGCGACGAGAGACCGACCACAAGAGTGATGATGAATCCGACGATCGGAATGATCGACAAAAGAGCGGCGATCAGAATGATGAAAACGAACGCGATCAGTCCACCGAGGCCGAACAGCACCGTCACGAACGGATTCTCCGTGATCGTATCGATCACCCCGTAGCCGTAGTCGGGAACGAACCCCAGCAGGACGATGCCGGCAAACACCGTCAGTCCGATCGGGATGACCGTCCCCAGAATGCCGAACTCGGGTGTCCTCGGAGCAACGCTCTGGCCGGCGACGATGCCACTCGACCAGAGCATCGCCACCGCGACCACACAGATCTGTCCGAGGCGTCCCGTGGCGGTCTCCCCGATGCGGCCTGACATGAATCTCGAAACGGACAGGCCCGATTTGAATCGGTCGGTTCGAAGCGGTCGCCCTGAACCGGCGGCTTTTCAACGCCGTGCCCGGAAGCGAGCGTATGAGCCACGAGACACTGCCGACCGACCGGCCCGCGGTGGTGACCTGTGGGTTGCCCTACGCCAACGGCGACCTCCACATCGGCCATCTCCGCACCTACGTCGGCGGCGACGCACTCTCGCGGGCGTTCCGGACGATCGGCCAGCAGACCGCCTTCGTCTGTGGGTCGGACATGCACGGGACGCCCGTCGCCGTCAACGCCTGGGAGGATGGCGTCGATCCAGCGGACTACGCGCTGGCCTATCACGAGGAGTACGCCGATCTCTTCCCGCGCTTTGCCGTCGAGTTCGACAACTACGGCCACACCCACGACGAGACCAACACCGAACTGACCCGCGACATCGTCGACCACCTCGAATCCGAGGGCTTCGTCGAGGAACGGCCCATCAAGGTCGCCTGGGACCCCGAGGCCGACCAGCCGCTGCCGGATCGCTACGTCGAGGGCACCTGTCCGTACTGCGGCGAGCGGGCCCGTGGCGACGAGTGCGACGAGGGCTGTGGACGCCACCTCGAACCAGGGGAGATCGACGATCCCGAGAGCGTCGTCACCGGGAATCCGGCGGAGTACCGCGAGCGCACGCACAAGTTCTTCACGCTGTCCGATCTCTCGGAGTACCTCGCGGGCTTTATCGATCGGCTGGAGGGCACCCCCAACGCCCAGAACCAGCCACGCCAGTGGATCGAGGATGGCCTCCAGGACTGGTGTATCACGCGCGATCTGGACTGGGGAATCGACTACCCCGGCGAGGAGGATCTGGTGCTCTACGTCTGGGTCGACGCGCCCATCGAGTACATCGCCTCGACCAGACAGTACACCGACCGCGTCGGACCGGACACCTACGACTGGGAGGCCGTCTGGAAAGACGAGGCCCGCACGGGCGAGCGCCGCGGCCCGATCGAGGCCGACACGGACGCGGGCGAGGGCGGCGAAATCGTCCACGTGATCGGTCGGGACATCATCCAGCACCACACCATCTTCTGGCCAGCGATGCTCGAAGTCGCAGGCTTTGCCGAACCGCGGGCCGTCGTCGCATCGGGATTCGTCAACCTCGACGGCGAGGGCTTTTCGACCTCGCGGGGCCGGGCGATCTGGGCCGAGGAGTATCTCGACGAGGGGTTCGATCCCGACCTGCTACGCTACTATCTCGCGACGGTCGCGGACTTCCAGCACGACGTGGATTTCTCCTGGGAGCGATTCCAGAGTCGGGTGAACGGCGAACTCGTCGGCAACGTCGGGAACTTCGCCTATCGATCGCTACTCTTTGCCGATCGGAACTTCGGGGGCACGCCCGACGCGGAGGTCAGCGACGAGGTCCGCGAGCGCATCGAGTCCGCCATCGCCGACTATCGGGCAGCCATCGCCGACTACTCGATCCGCGAGGCGACGGCGGTCGCCGTCGAGTTGAGTGGCTTCGGCAACGAGTACATCCAGCGCCACGAGCCCTGGAATCTGGAGGACAGCGAGGCCGCGCCGATCATCCGGGACTGCGTCCAGATCGTCCACGCGGCGGCGATCATGCTGTATCCGACGATTCCGGGGACCGCCGAGCGGCTGTGGGAGCAACTCGGCCACGAGACATCGATCGCCGACGCGACGATCGACGACGCGCTCGACACACCGCCCGCCGAATTCGGCGAGCCCACGGAGCTGTTCGACGCGATCGACGACGACCGCGTCGCCGACCTCGAACGGAAACTCGACGAGCGCGTCGCCGCGGCGACCAGTGACGACGAGGGAGCCGATGGTGACGACGAGAGAGCCGA
>JBDGTN010000106.1:0-11152 GCA_042216835.1 Halococcoides sp. | reverse complement strand
GGTGACGACGAGGGAGCCGATGGTGACGACGAGGGAGCCGACCTCGAACCGATCGACGACGATCGGATCCCCTTCGAGACCGTCGAGGATCTCGACATCCGGGTCGGTGAGATCGAGGTCGCCGAACCGATCGAGGACAGTGACGACCTCGTCCGACTGGAGGTCGATCTGGGCATCGAGCGTCGCCAGCTCGTCGCCGGCATCAAACAGCTCCACGACCCCACGGCGTTGCCCGGCACGCGGGTGATCGTGCTCGCGAATCTCGAACCCGCGGAACTGTTCGGCGTCGAATCCAACGGTATGCTGCTTGCGGCCGGCGAGGACGCCGACCTGTTGACGACTCACGGCGATTCGCCGCCGGGGACCGTCATTCGGTGACGCGGGATTCGTTCACACGCATCCCAGGAGGGTTTTGAGTCCTCGTATCGAATCGAGGGTATGGGTCGAGACGGCGAGGAGACTTCCGGTGACGACGAGTGGAAGTATGCCGTCGGTGATGTCGGCGCCGAGACCGACGAATCGGATGACGACGAAAGCGCGCTGGCGGGGGTGTTCGGTCTCCGTCGTGCGGAATCGGAGACGGTCGAGCGCGAATCGGTCGATATCGAGAACGCGCTGTTCGTCCTCCTCGGTGTTGCCCTGACGCTGTTCGCGATCTGGCAAGCGATTCCGTAGCGGTACCGGCCGTGATCGCCGGAGTCCGGGGCCATTACTACGCGAGTGCCGTTCCGACAGGCATGAGCGAGCGTGCCATCGCCGACGCCGGGCCCTCTCTCCGACAGTTGATGACCGAGGTCGTCGGATCGGGGCCCAAGACCGCCGATGACATGACGGCCGCGCAGGCGCGAGCGGCCATGGACCAGATCCTCGACCGTGCCCCCGACCCGACGACGCTGGGGGCCTTCCTCCTGGCGAACCGCTGGAAGTCCAACACCCCGACCGAACTCGCCGGCATGCTCGATGTCATGCGCGAGAAAAGCGTCGAGACTGCGACCCCGACGGCCGACCCGGTCGACTGCGGGGCGAATTACGACGGGAAAGCCGAGACCGCCATCCTCGGCGTTGCAGCGGGCCTCACCGCCGCCGCGGCCGGTCAACCGGTCGTGGTCCACAGCGGTGACGGCATCCCCACCCAGGAGGCGCCCGCCTACTACGACGTTCTCACCGAACTCGGCGTAGCGACCGACCTCGCCCCCACCGAGAGCGCCGCGATGACCGACGCGGTCGGATTCGGATTTTACTTCCAGCCGCGATGCAACCCGCTGATCGACGATCTGTACGATCGCCGGGCCGCGATGGGCGTCCGGACGGTCCTCAACACCATCGAGACGCTCGCGAACCCCGCGAACGCGGACGTTCACCTTGGGTCGTTCTACCACTTGCCCTTCGCGACACGGATGATCGAGACGCTCGACGCGAGCGCCCAGTCGCTCGACCGGATCGTCTTCGTCCAGGGCCAGGAGGGCTACGACGACGTTCGTCCGGGATCGACCGCGATCGCCGAGTGGGGTGGGGAGACGATCGCCGATCGCGAGATCGAGACGGCCGACTACGGCCTGGATGCCGATCGAGACGCCCTCGCGGTCGACAGCGTCGCTCGCGACTCGGCGGCGCTGACCGAGGGCATCCTGACGGGCCACCGAACGGGACCGTTCCGCGACGCGGTCGTCCTGAACGCCGCCCTGCGCCTGTACGCCGGCGGGCGAGTCACCTCGCTCGATCGCGGCGTCGATCTGGCCCGCGAGACGATCGAGGATGGGTCGGCCGCCGATCGACTGGCGGCGCTCACGGCGTTCGAACCCTGATAGTGATTACTGCGAGGCGTTACCGCTGTGACGATCCCGGTCGGTGATGATGGCCGCTACTCTGGCGTCTTTCGACACCGCCGCTGAAACCACTCGCAGAATCACTCTGAAACAGGTCACAGGCGTGATATCGTCCAGCACGGGCAGCGCTCGATCTCGACCGACAGGCCGCCGATCAGTGATAGGGCCGTTCGACGGTGACCGTCCGCTCGTGCTCGCCGACGAAGATCGCGTAGTCGCCGGGAGCGACATCGCGACTCCCGTCCGGGTCGTACTGCACGAATCGCTCGATCGGAACGGTGATCTCGACGGTCGCCGCGTCGTCCGGGCCGACCGAGACGCGATCGAAGCCCACGAGCGTCCGGACGGGTGTCACCCGATCGCTGGCGCGATCGCGCCCCTCGACGCGGACGAGTTCCTCGCCGCGCCGATCGCCGACGTTGTGAACGGTCGCCCGAACGTCGACCGATCCACTGGGGCCGACGGTGGCGGGCGTGACCGACACCGATTCGATCGCGAACTCGGTGTAGGTCTGGCCGTCACCGAGCGCGTACAGCGGGTCGTAGTCGGGGTGGTGCTCGTCGTCACCGATCGGCCGCGGACGGGCGAGGCGGTCGGCGGTGATCGGCACCTGCCCGAGCGACCGGGGAATCGTGATCGGGAGGCGACCGCCCGGCGAGGCCTCGCCGGTCAGTGCGGCAGCGATCGCGGGGCCACCGTCGATTCCCGGATAGTAGGCCCACAGGAGGGCATCCGTCCACTCGGCCTCGCGATCGAGGATGAGCGGCCGACCGCCGATCACGACGGCGACGGTCGGCGTTGCGGTCTCGGCGACCGCCGCGAGCAGGTCGCGCTGGGCGTCCGGGAGTGTGAGTTGCGTGCGCGTGGGGAACTCGCCGGTGGCCCGTCCGTTGATCACCTCCATGCCGAATTCGTGGATGTACCAGTCCTCGCCGACGACGACCACCGCAACATCGGCCTCGCTCGCCGCGCTCGCCGCAGCGTCGATATCCCGCCGCTCGATCACGTCCGCTCCCGGCACGTGGGTTACCGTGCCGTCGTGGGACCGCTCGAAGGCCTCCCGGACCGTCACCGCGTCGGTGTGATCCGGATCGGAGACACTCCATCCGCCGAGTTGAGCGATCGGATCGTCGGCGTTGGGCCCCGTCACGAGAACGTCTGCCGTCGGCGCGAACGGCACGACGCCGTCGTTTTCGAGACAGGTGAGCGATCGGGTCGCCATCCGCCGGGCGAGGTCGCGGTGGTCCTCGTGGCCGACGATCTGATCGGCGTGCCAGGTCTCGACGAACGGATCCTCGAACAGGCCCATCTCGACCTTCCAGCGGAGGATGCGCTCGGCACTCGTCCGGATCGTCGTGGGATTCACCACGTCGTCCTCGATCAACCCCAGGAGGTGATCGACGTGATCGGGGGTGCCCGTCGAGTCGACATCCAGGCCCGCCCGGCGCGTCCGGGCGACCGACTCGCGAGCGTCGCCCGTCGTCCGGTGGGCCTCGTGGAGGTGATCGACGCCACCCCAGTCCGAGACGACGGCGCCGTCGAACCCCAGTTGCTCCCGGAGCAGGTCCTGCAGAATCCACGCCGACCCATGTGGCGGTTCGCCCTCGACGCTGCTGTATGCAGGCATCATCGCTGCGACACCCTCGTCGATGGCTCGCCGAAACGGTTCGAGATAGATGTTCTGCAGCGAATACCGGGAGACGTCGGCGGGCGCGGCGTCCTCGGCAGCGACCGATCCACCGTACGCGGGGAAGTGCTTCGCGGTGGCGTGGACGGGGCCACCGCGTGGGCCCCCGGACTGGTAGCCCCGGACCGCCGCAGCAGTCATCTCGCCGGCCAGAAACGGGCTCTCGCCGAACGTCTCGAAGGTGCGCCCCCAGCGGGGGTCTTGGGCCACGTCGGCGACCGGCGCGTAGTTGTGTGTCGCACCCGTCGCGCGCATCTCCGCGGCAGTCACCTGCGCGGATCGCTCGACGAGCGAGGGGTCCCAGGTCGCGGCCGCACCGAGACCGTTCGGAAACACGGTCGCGTTCTCGACGTAGGCGTGACCGTGAACGGCGTCGACGCTAAAGAGGAGCGGAATGCCGAGGCGAGTCTCCTCGAGTGCGATGCGCTGGAGGCGATTGACCGTCTCGACGATGCTTTCGAGACGGATGTCGCTCGCTCCGTTCCAGCCGAACGTCGCGACGGCACCGACAGCCGACGAACGCACCTGGTCGGCGACCTGGTCGACGCTCTGGTGGGTCGCGAAATGGCCGGCCCAGGTGCCCACGACCTGACCGGCCATTTCGGCCAGGGTCATCCGATCGAGGAGGTCAGCGACGCGCGTCTCGGTGGCCCGCGTTTCGTCACGATAGATCGGTCGTTCGTTCGTTCCCATGCCCCACTGCAAGGACGCTGGCGATCGTATATTCCGGGCTCCAATTTTCAGTCGCGATATTTAACGATGGGTGAGGAGACTCTGAAATCGCCTCAATCGAGGATATCGGCGATCCGTCGCGGTTCGCCACCGAGGGCCGGATCCGGTTCGACGAGTTTCAGCACCTCGTGATCGGTCACGTCGGGGTACGAGCGCTGGGTGGCCTCCTCGATGAGACCCTTGTCCAGGCGGAATTCGTGGCCGTCGTAAACGACATCGACGCCCTTCTCGTCGAAGGAAAGGACGGACATACGACATCGTACGACCGGAGGGAATTAAACGTTCCTGGCCAGATCCGGGGCGCCGAGCGCCTACGTGTGAATGACCTGCGGATCGACCCAGATGAGAAAGCCGTCGTCCTGTTTGACGACGCCGGAAATTTCGCCCGAGTCGTCCCAGGCGGGCGATTCTTCGATGTCGCTCGATTCGACATCGAGCACCTGGTAGACCTCCTCGACCGTCCATCCGATCGATCGGTCGTCACCGACGGTTTCGGGATCGAAAACGACGATTCGTTGCGGGTCGCTCTCGCTCTCGACGCCCAGCAGGACCGTCGGATCGACGATCGATGTCGTCCGGCCGCGGAGATCCATCACGCCGTCGACGTACCGGGGGGCGTTGGGAACGGCAGTCACATCGCCGACATCCACGATCTCTGTGACGTATTCGATGCTGACGCAGTACCGTTCGGCACCGAGGCCGAACTCGAGCACCTGCACGCGTTCGTCGTCGGCAATCGTCGTGGACATGAATCGTCAGTATTTCTAGGCCGTCTCCCGCCCAAAAGGATGACCGCGAGACTATCAGTGCTGATTCCGTGGGCAGTACGTTTTTCCGGGTTCTGTGAGAAAGGTCCACAAGTGTCCGACGGCGTCGGATTTTCCGGCGTCGATCGGCCAGATTGCCATGGATAAGCCAGCCGACATTCGAGCCGTCGTGGCCGACGATTCCCACTTCATGCGGAGCGTCATCTCGGACGTGCTCGAAGACGACGGCATCGAGGTGGTCGCCACCGTGGGTAACGGGCGCGAAGCAGTCGACGCCGTCGATCGCCACGACCCGGACGTGGTCACGATGGATGTCGAGATGCCCGAGATGAACGGCCTCGATGCAGTCGAACGGATCATGGAGACCAATCCGACGCCCATCGTCATGCTCAGCGCCCACACCAGCGAAGGCGCCGACGTGACCTTCGAGGCGCTGGATCGTGGGGCGGTCGATTTCGTCACGAAACCGGGTGGCGAGGTATCGGCGACCATCTCCAGTCTCGAAGAGCCCATCCAGGAGACCGTCCGGTCGGTCGCGAACGCTACCGTCCGACCCGGTCGAACGTCGACCCGCACCGCGACGGCGACCGCCCGGGCCTATCTCGATCGACCGACGTTGATCGTTGGCTCCTCGACCGGCGGCCCCACCGTCGTCGAGCACGTCCTCGAATCGTTGCCGATCGATGCCGACTTTCGCATTCTCGTCGTCCAGCACATGCCCCGGGACTTCACGGCCCGCTTCGCGGATCGACTCGACACGCGATCGGACTACGATGTCCGCGAGGCCAGTGATGGCGACCGGATCGGCGGTGGCGACGCGCTCGTCGCGCCGGGTGACCGCCACCTGATCGTCGACACCTACGAACGGGGTCAGTTGCGGGTCGGCCTCTCCTCGGAGGCACCGGTGAACAGCGTGCGACCCTCGGTCGACGTGACCATGCAGTCGGCCGCCGAGGTCGTGACCGATCCGCTCGTGGGCGTCATCCTGACGGGAATGGGCCGGGACGGCGCCGACGGAATCCGGGCGATCAGTGCTGTCGGCGGCCGAACGATCGCACAGGACGCCGACACGTCCGCCGTCGACGGAATGCCCCAGCGGGCCGCAGAGACCGGCTGTGTCGATTCGATCGTTCCACTCGATGAACTGCCACACGCGATTCAGGACGCCATCGCACGGGAGACACCTACCAATGAGTGATCAGTATCTGGAGGAGTTCGTCCGCGAGAGTGAAGAAGCCATCACCGATCTCAACAATTCGCTGCTGGATCTGGAGTCCGACCCGGACGACCGCGAGGCGATGGAACAGATCTTCCGAACGGCACATACCCTCAAAGGCAATTTTGGTGCGATGGGGTTCGAGGAGGCCAGCGAACTCGCCCACGCAATCGAGGACCTCCTCGACGGCATGCGCGAGGGTGACGTGCCGGTCACCGCCGATCTGATGGATCTGATCTTCGCCGGTGTCGATCGGATCGAAGCGATCGTCTCCGAAATCGACGACACTGGAGAGACGGATACGAAAACCGCAGACCTCGTCGAAGACCTCCGGACGGCCCACGAGGAATACGAGGACGGGAGCGTCGATGCGGACACGACTCCTGACGCTCCAGACACACGCGACATCGACGAGATCCTGGCCGCCCTCCAGACCGAACCGGCCGATGGACTGATCGCGGTAGAACTCGCCTTCGAGGGCGAAATGCCCGGCGTCGACGCCATGCTCGCGCTCGAAGCCGTCGAGGAATCGCTTGACATCATCGGCTCCGTGCCCGACCGCGATCGCATCGACGACGGGGATTTCGACGAGACCGTTCTTCTCGCTCTCGATGCCCCGGAGGAATCGGCCGTCGAGGTCGCTCTCGTCGATGCCGGTAACGCAGACGTACGGCGGATCGAACAGATCGGGGCCGACCGCATCGCCGAGGCCGACATCGGAGCGGACGGTGATCGGACAGCCGGGCATGGCGACGACATGGCGGCGGACGGCGACGAGACCGGGCTCTCCGACGACCAGTCCGTCGACGAGATAAAGTCGGTCCGGGTCGATGTCGACCGTCTCGACGACCTCCACGGTCAGGTCGAACAACTCGTCACGAGTCGAATCAAACTCAGACGCGCCGTCGAGGACCGCGACTTCGAGGGGGCCAGCGACACGTTGAACGAACTCGACAAGGTGACCGCGAACCTCCAGAACACGGTCATGGACATGCGACTGGTCCCGCTCAAGAAAGTCGTCGGGAAGTTCCCCCGGCTGGTGCGTGATCTGGCGCGTGAACTCGACAAGGAAGTGACCTTCGAGATCATCGGCGAAGACATCGAACTCGACCGGACGATCCTCACGGAGATCAGCGACCCGCTGATGCACATCTTGCGGAACGCGGTCGATCACGGGATCGAACAGCCCGACGAGCGCGAGGCTGCCGGGAAGCCCCGCGAGGGCCGGATCGAGCTCCGGGCCACGCGCGAACGCGACCACGTCGTCATCGAGGTCGAAGACGACGGGGCCGGCCTGGACGCCGACGAGATTCGCGAACAGGCCCGCCGGCAGAACGTCCGGTCGAGCGACGAACTCGACGCGATGGCCGACGAGGAGGTGTACGATCTGATCTTCCATCCCGGATTTTCGACCAGCAGTGAGGTGACCGACGTGAGCGGACGCGGTGTCGGGATGGATGTCGTCCACGAGACCGTCTCGCAACTCGATGGCTCGGTCGACGTGACCTCGACGCTGGGCGAGGGGACGACCGTCTCGCTCCGTCTGCCGGTGACGATGGCCATCGTGAAGGTGCTTTTCGTCTCGGTCGGCGCGGACCGGTATGGCATCCCGATCAAGAACGTCGACGAGATCACCCGCGCGACCGACACCGAGACGATCAACGGCCGCCCCGTCATCCGCCACGACGACGAAATCTATCCGGTGATCGATCTGGCCGACGCGTTCGACGTGCCGGGCGACCGGACCAACGGTCAGGGAATGCTCGTGCGCGTCCGGGCCTCCGAACGCCGGGTCGCCCTGCACTGCGACGCCGTCGAGGCCCAGGAAGAAGTCGTCGTCAAACCGCTTGAGGGGATCCTCAGCGGCACGCCCGGTCTCTCGGGCACCGCAGTGCTGGGCGACGGGAATATCGTCCATATCATCGACGTGGTGACGCTATGAGCCGGCGATCGGGCTCACAGGAGGGATTCCAGCGACTGCTCGAAACGCTCGAAAACCGGCTGGACTTCGAGTCGGGGTTTTACAACGATGCCTACCTCGATCGACGGATTACGGCACGGATTCGACGCACCGATGTCGACGAGTACGACGCCTACCGCCGGATGCTCGAATCCGATCCCGAGGAACGCGACGCCCTGCTCGATTCGCTCTCGATCAACGTCACCGGGTTTTTCCGGAATCCCGAGGTCTGGGATCGCCTCCGGCCGATACTCGCGGAGTTGACCGACGAGCGTCGGACCGTGCGAATCTGGAGTGCGCCCTGTGCCGATGGCCGGGAACCCTACTCGGTCGCGATGCTCGCGCGCGACACGGCCGCGATCGACGAGCGACGGATCGACATTCTCGGGACGGACATCAACGCCGACGTGCTCGATCGGGCACGGCGGGCCACCTACGAGACCTCGACCACGTCGGACATCGAGAGCGAACTCGAACCCCTCTCCGATCCAACGGCCTTCGTCGAGCGTGACGGATCGACCTTTACCGTCTCCGAGGAGGTCCGATCGATGGTTTCGTTCGAGCGCCACGATCTTGTGAGCGGGTCAGCGCCGGGTTCGTTCGATCTGATCCTCTGTCGCAATTTGCTGATCTACATCGATTCGGCCTACAAGGAGCCGATCTTCGAGACGATCCTCGACGGACTGGATGCGGGCGATTACCTCGTGATCGGCATGACCGAGACCGTCCCCGTGAGTCTTCGCAATCGGTTCGATCCGGTCGACAAACGGCGGCGGATCTATCGACTGACCGGATGAGGCACGATCAGGGTCGATCGGGGGCCGGGGGCATCGATCGTTTGTGTGCGCTGTGCTCGTACAGCGACCGGACGTGGTCGACGATATCGCGATCGACGCCGATCCGATCGGCGGTCGTACTCGCGGGCACGGCCCCCTCGACGTGGAGTGCGAGAATCGAGTCGAGCGTGTCGTACTCGACGCCGAGTTCGGCCTCGTCGGTCTGATCCAGCCACATCCCCGCCGTGGGTGTGCGCCCGGCGATCGATTCGGGCACGCCGAGATCACGGGCGAGCTGGCGGACCTGCTGTTTGTAGAGATTCGCGATCGGCAGGCAGTCCACCGCCCCGTCGCCGTACTTGGTGAAATAGCCAACGAGCGATTCGGTCCGATTGCCCGTCCCGAGAACGATCGCATCCTCGTAGTTGGCGACGTAGTAGTTCACGAGCGTCCGCGCTCGCACGCGGACGTTCCCCACAGCCATGCGATCCTCGCGGGCCTCCGGCACGCTCTCGACGGTCGTCTCGACGATGTCGCCGACGGGAATCACGTCGAAAGGGAGTCCCAGATCGACCGCGAGCGATTCGGCGTCGTCCATCGTGGCTGTGTCGTCGATGCTACTCGGCATGACCAGCGCGTGGACCGCGTCGGGCCCGAGTGCCTCGCTCGCGATCGCCGCGACCGTCGAGCTATCGACGCCGCCCGAGAGCCCGATGACGACGCGATCGACGCCCGCTCGATCGACGGTCTCGCGGACGAACTCGGTCACGTGCTCGCGCCGCGTGGCCAGTTCCTGGCTCGAAAAGGTCAGATCCAGCGGGTCGGTCGCTCTCGCGAGGTCGTCGTCAGCCATACCTCGGGGTCTGCGCCGGAGGCACTTCACCCTCGGGGTGGGCGCGCAATTGGCGGACGGCGAGCGTGACGTTGAAGTGCGGGCGGGCGAAATCCCCGATCGAGTGCTGGTCCCGCGGTCGGGAAGCGCCGTGGGGATCGGCACAATCGAGTGCCGGTGGTGAGCGAATCCGGAGGATTCGCGAGCCTCGGCACGAACGAGCGAAGCGAGTGAGTGCCGGTGTCCTGCAGAGCGAAGCGATGCAGGGCACGGCACGAGTGAACGAGTGCCGGTGGGGAACAAATCCGACGGATTTGCGACCCTCGGCACGAACGAGCGAAGCGAGTGAGTGCCGGTGGTCTAGTGGTAGGACATGAGCTTCCCAAGCTCATAGCCCGGGTTCAATTCCCGGCCGGCACACTACATCTTTTTATGCGTTCGGGTGTCCTCGCTCCCTCCGGTCGCTGCGGGCACCACTCACGCATAAAAACGCTGAGAAAAACACCCTCGGCGCTCACTGGCTCGCGGTTCCACCGCTCGCCCCTTCGAGACTCTCACTTCGTTCGAGCCTCGCCCCGTTCGCGCCGAGCGAACCGCGCTCGTTTCACTCGCGCGGATTCTGACGTGACGGGAAACAAGTGACTTGTGTGCAGTGAGGTAGTGTAACGAGCGAACGAGCAGGCCAGGAATTGAACGCTGGAAGTCACAGCCCGCGCAGCGAAGCGAGCAGGAATGTCTTCCTCCGGTTCAATTCCCGGCCGGCACATCTTAATTTTCCCTGCGGTCGTCGGTCGATGTGCCAAGAGCGACGCTCCTGATACTGCCGGACACAAGTCCGTGAGCAATCAAGTGGGTGTTTTTGCGATTCACGACGGTACTCACCCGAGCAGACAACGAGCGTGTTCAATTTCTTGTGTCCGGCAGTATGAACCCCGCCTCGCCGTGCTCGGCGGGATGCCGCCCGCAAATCTTGACGCCTTCGGCGTCGCTCACGTCTGACAGAGGCCGTCTGTCAGTGTTCGCGTTGCTCGGCGAATTCCCGACTGGCAACTTCGTGACGAGCAAACGAACGGCCGATCAAATTGACCTCCTCCACGCCCTGAAGGACGTGGAATCCGACCATCGGATTTCCGCCGGGTGTGGCGTTCGAGGTTCCAACCCGCACTCAAGGGAACCGGTAGCATACCGGCGAAACTCTCGTTTTCTTCTCTGTGTAGGGCTGTGGCCCGGTCAACCAGGCCCCATCGGAATCCGTGTCATCGCCGTGCGAACCACCGCTGGCTCACCGCCCCTTGTGGTTCGGGGCCGGCATCTCACCGATTCCGTAGCACGTCATGTTCCACAGGGCCACACAAA
>JBDGTN010000026.1:21753-22931 GCA_042216835.1 Halococcoides sp. | reverse complement strand
CGCGGGCCGACCACCCCCGAACGCCACCACGCGGGCCGACCACCCCCGAACGCCACCACGCGGGCCGACCACCCCCGAACGCAACGACCAAGCCCTCGGGCGTTCGAGACCTGGGCGTGTTCGGCGGTGCCCTCGACCAACTGCTGGGGACGCTCGGGTCGGCCATCCTGCCGATCGTCGCGATCGCCGGCGTGGGAGCGCTCGTCGGTCGGTGGCTCGGCGTCGATCCCCAGCCACTCAACGACGTGACGGTGTACGTCCTCGTCCCGGCACTGGTCTTTCACTCGCTGGCGACGACGCGGCTATCGAGTGGCACGCTCGTGGCGATCCTCCTCGGGGTCATCGCCTATACGGTCGTCATGATCGCGATCGCGGGCGGTATCGGTCGGCTCTCGGGCGCGACCGAACCGCTACTCGGAGCGGTCGTCCTCGCGGGCGTGTTCTCGAATGCGGGGAATTTCGGCATCCCGCTCTCGGAGTTTACCTTCGGCACCATCGGCCGGCAGACGGCTGTCGCGTTCATCGTCGGTCAGTCGGTCCTCCTGTACACGCTCGGCGCGGCCCTCGCCGCGCGGGGGGCCGCCGATCGAGCGGTCGATGCCGTCACCGCGGTCCTTCGGGTGCCTCTGGTGTACGCCGTCGTCGCCGCGCTCGTCGTGCGAGCGATCGGCCTCGTCGGACCCGAGACGACGGGGTCGGTGATCGATGCGATCGAGATGGTCGGCGTCTCCTCGATCCCGATCATGTTGCTCGTGCTCGGTATCCAGCTTCAGCGCACCGACATCGGCGCGACCCTTCGGGTGACGATCACCCCGTCGATACTCAAACTCGGCGTCGCACCGGTCGTCGCGATCGCGATCGTCCTCGCGATCGATGCGATCGCCCCGTCGGTCTTTGCGAACGCGACCGTCGCGCGCGTGTTCGTCCTCGAATGTGCGGCCCCGTCGGCGGTCACGCCCGTCATCCTGATCGGCGAATTCGGGCCCGAAAGCCCCGACGAACCGACGCCCTCGGCGATCGCCAGCGCGACGATTCTGGTGACGACACTCGCCAGCATTCCACTTCTGACGCTGTTGATCGGGTTGTTACGGTCGGGGATGGTCCTGTAGGGAGCGACGGAGACGATCGCTGTTGGGTGCGCCCCACCGGCGACGGGCCGGGGTCTCGGAAGTCGGGGT
>JBDGTN010000026.1:3755-21653 GCA_042216835.1 Halococcoides sp. | reverse complement strand
TCGGAAGTCGGGTGATGGAGAGCGACGACGGACGAGAACGGGTGTCGGACGAGCGAGGACTGCTGACGATTCCCACGCCCGCCGAACGTTTATGATCGATCGCTCGAAACCCCCGGTATGAGCCCGGATCGAGCCGCACTCGAGCAGGCCATCGATCGCGGCGAGCAAGAGGGCGGGAGCGTCGAATTCAAGACGCGGCTCACCGAGGACACCCACCTCGTCGACGGTCGCCGGGAGAGCCTGGTCGCCCAGCTCCGCCATCGCGTCCTCTCGGGTGATGGCGAGGCAACCTACGTCATCGGCGTGAGCGACGACGGCGACCTGGCAGGCATCGAACCGGCCGCCTTTTCGGAGTCGATGGACGTGTTGAGCCTGCTCGCTGGCGAGGCCGATGCGCACATCGAGTCGGTCCAGACCTACAGTGCCGGCCCCGAGACCATCGTCGGTCTGGCGACGATTACCGAGGGGCCGATGGTCGAGGACGATCACATCGTCGTCGGGACGGCGGGCCACGTCGACCACGGCAAGTCGACGCTCGTGGGCACGCTCGTCACGGGCGAAGCCGACGACGGCGACGGCGCGACTCGATCATATTTCGACGTGCGACCCCACGAGGTCGAGCGCGGCCTCTCGGCCGACCTGTCCTATGGCGTCTACGGGTTCGGTCAGGACGGCCCGGTCCGGATGGACGACCCGGATCGCAAGGCCGACCGGGCGCGCGTCGTGGAGGCGGCCGATCGGCTGGTCTCCTTTGTCGACACCGTCGGTCACGAGCCCTGGCTTCGGACGACGATCCGCGGGCTGGTCGGCCAGAAACTCGACTACGGACTGTTGACGGTCGCGGCCGACGACGGGCCGACCGAGACGACTCGCGAGCATCTGGGCATCCTGCTGGCGACCGACCTGCCGACGATCGTCGCGATCACGAAAGCCGATCTCGTCGATTCGGATCGCCTCGATGCGGTCGAGCGAGCGGTCGAACGCCTCCTGCGGGAGGTCGAGACGACGCCGTTGTCCGTCGATCGCCACGGCGTCGAGAGTGCGATCGACGAGATTTCGCCGTCGGTCGTCCCGATCGTCCGGACGAGTGCGGTCACGGGGACGGGCATCGATACCCTCGACTCGCTGTTCGAACGGCTTCCGACGACCGGGGAGGACGACCGCGAGGAGTTTCGACTCTACGTCGACCGCACCTACAACATCACCGGCGTCGGCCCCGTCGTCTCGGGGACCGTCGCGTCGGGAGCGGTCCAGACCGGCGACGAGTTGCTCGTCGGGCCGACGAGCGACGGTCACTTCCACGCGGTCGAAGCGCGATCGATCGAGATGCACTACCACCGTGTCGAGGAGGCCACATCGGGCCGGATCGTCGGGATCGCGCTCTCGGGAGTCGAGGAGTCCGACATCGACCGCGGGATGGTCGTCCTCGAACAGGAGAGCGATCCCACGCCCGTCCGGGAGTTCGAGGCCGAGATCATGGTGCTCAACCACCCCACGAGCATCGGCGAGGGCTACGAACCGGTCGTCCACTGCGAGACGATCAGCGAGGCGGCGGCGATCTATCCCGCCGATGGCCACCTCCTGCCGGGGGATTCGGGTCGGGCGCGCATCCGCTTCAAGTTCCGGCCCTACTGTGTCGAACCCGGGCAGCGATTCATCTTCCGGGAGGGCGAGTCGAAAGGCGTCGGGACGATCACCGAGGTAACGGGCGTGCAGTGAGACGATCACTCTATCGCTCGGCGTCGAGGTGGAGCGTCTCGCGATCGCCCTCGTCGTCGATGACGACACGGGCCTTTTCGGCCGGCGTGCCGTCCGGATCGAACGACAGTCGCACGAGCAGGTCGACCGGTGTCATGGCCTCGGCACAGCCCACCGTGTCTGGAACGGTGCGCTGGGTGGCGACGGGCACCGTCACGGGCCCTTCGTCGACGCGAACGGTGCCATCGAGGCGGAGTCGATAGCAGGTCTGTCGAGCGTACACCTGCACGTACAGGAGGCGCTCGCCGCTCGTGAAATCGGTGTTCTCGACGACGGTCGGGCCAGAGCCGTCCGGACTCGCGAAATAGTGGGCCGCTCGCTCGGCACTCGCAATATACCGTCCCCACGAGTCCAGCCCCGAACGATCCACGTCTGGAGCCGGTGGGTCCTGGGTGATTTCGACGGCGGTCACACGCCGATCGGTCTGGCCGGTCGTCGCGGCCTGGTCGGTCGGCGATTCCTCGTCGCTCGTCTCGCCACAGCCAGCGAGCCAGATCGATCCGGCGACGATTCCGGACGTAATGACCGTGCGGCGATGCATAGCTTGGCGGTGGCGGGCCACCACCATCACGGTGTGGGACCGGATCTCTGTCGGCCGTCTCTCACCCGACTACCCATATATTGCTCTTAGCAACCACTTTTTGGGCGCCGGATCTCGATGGACCCATGGCCACCACAACACTCGGATTCGTCTGCGTTCAGAACGCGGGTCGATCGCAGATGGCGACTGCGTTCGCCGAACGCGAGCGGGACCGACGCGACCGCGAAATCGACATCGTCACCGGCGGGACCGGCCCTGCCGAGTCTGTCCACGAGGGCGTCGTCGAGGCCATCAACGAGGTCGGCATCGACATCGCCGATCGCACCCCACGGGCGGTCTCGTCGGAGGAACTGGCGGCCTGCGATGTCGTCGCGACGATGGGCTGTTCGACGCTCGATCTCACGGGTGTCGACACCCGGGACTGGGCGCTGGACGATCCCGACGATGCCGATCCGGAGCGCGTTCGGAAGATTCGCGGCCAGGTGCGGCGACGCGTGCGCGATCTGTTCGACGAGCAGTGTGGCGGTGACTGACCCGCCAGCGCTGGCGGGGGACAGAGCGGCGTGTCTCAGTCTCGGCCCGTCTCGACCGATTTGTCCACCGCCCTCGCGGCCGCTCGGCCGCTGGCGAGCGCGCCCTGGATCGACGACCATCGAGTGGATTCGCCTGCGAGATCGACCGGGCCGTCGGGGGCCTCGACGCCCGGCATATCCGCCCGGAATCCCGGCGGCTGGCGGAACTGGGCGAACGCGATCTCGTCGGTCGCGAGGTGGTCGAACGCCCCGATCGGTCGATCGGGGAACCAGTCGGCGAGTGTCTCGCGAACGGTGGCAGCCTCCGTGTCGGCCGATCCCGAGCGGTCGTCACCGACGACGGTCGCGCTGACGAGCGTCGTGCCTTCGGGGGCGTACTCGGGGGCGACCGCCGACAGCGGGGCGACGGTATTGGGCACCGCGCCCGCTGCGTTACAGAGCAGTCGGCCCCCGAGGTCGATCTCGCGGTCGGCGGCGAAGTAGTGGGTCCGACAGCCCCGGCCCCCGTCCGGGATCGAGGTGAGACCGGTCAACTCGCGAGCGGTGGGCGGGTCGGTCGCGATCACCGCCGCGTCGGCGTGGAACTGATCGCCGCCGATCGTCAGCGAAACGCCGTCCTTCACGTCGTACTCCTCGACACGACGGCCCGTTGCGATCGCCGCGCCGGCCCGCCGCGCGCGTGCGGCGAGGTGGTCGGCGATCGCACCCATCCCATCGGCCGGCACCGCCGCACGGCCCGACCCGAGCATGGCCATCGTCGCCCGGAGCACGCCCGCGTCCGTCGAGAGCGATCGATCGAGCGTGATTCCGCCGAAAAAGGGGCGCGCAAATCGGTCGCGAAAGTCCTTCGAGAAGTCGCGATTCCGGAGGACGGCGTCGATCGATCGATCCGGGCCCGAGAACCAGTCGTCGGGTCCCAGACCGCGACAGTCCCACTGCAGTTTCAGTACGCGGAGTTTGTCACGGACCGTCACGTCACGATTCAGAACGGTGGGAATCGCCGCGCGCGGATCGCCCAGCGGGTCGGCGAGCACCGACCGCTCACCGGGTCGAGCCAGCGTCGCGCCCGCAGGGAATTCGCGCCACTCGATCGCGTCCCCGAGTTCGCGCTCGACCGCGGGATAGGCCGGAAAGCACACCTGAAACCCGCGATCGAGGGTGTAGCCCTCGACCGTCCGCGAGCGGACCCGACCCCCGACCGCCTCCCGGGCCTCGTAGACGGTCACCGCGTGATCCGCCGCGGCCAGGTGGCGGGCGGCGACCAGTCCGGCCAGACCCCCGCCGACGACGGCAACGTTCATGGTCGTGATTCTGGCTCGCTGGCCATAACTGGTCCGGCCAGTCAGTACCGACGCTCGGAGCCACTCCTGGCTGTCATCGGCCGCTGACGACGCCGCCGAGGGTGCCGAAACAAAATCCACGAAACCCACGTCGCCGTCGCAGACGGCAAACGAAGTGAGCCGTTTCACTCGACCGAGCGAAGCGAGTCGAGGGCCTTTTTCGCCCACGTTTTTCACGGAGGGGTCCCGCAGCGATCCGACGGATCGCGAGGAAACCCGACGCAGAAAACGGTGGTCTAGTAGATGAGTTCGTCGTCGTTTTCGATCATGTACAGCGTCCGCGCTGCGATATTGACCGCGTGATCGCCGACGCGTTCGAGGTCGCGAATCGTCAGGAGCAGTCGCGACACGTCGTTCATCAACTCCTCGATGTCTTCGTCGCCGACCTCCACGTCGACCTGGCGCTCGATGAGGTCCCGAACGACGATATCGGAGGCCTCCGCACACCGTTCGTCGATGGCGTCGTCGCGATCCGCGAGGTCGTGGCACATCTCGACGTCGTCGTTCTCGTAGGCGGCCATGGCGTCCTCGACCATCTCGACGACGTCGTCGCCGATGGCCTGCACGTCGACGCCGGGGTAGGCGTCCCGGTCGGCCTCCAGCGTGTACTCCCCGAGATTCGTCGCGAGGTCGCCGATTCGTTCGAGATCGGTCAGAATCTTGAACGACGCCGCGATGAATCGCAGATCGCCTGCCACCGGCTGCTGGAGCGCGATCAGATCGACACAGCGCCGTTCGAGGTCGAGATACAGCTGGTTGATCTCCTCGTCACCGTGGATCAACTCCTCTGCGCTCTCCTGATCTTTCTGTTCGAGGGCATCGAGCCCCAGTCGCACCCGGTCGAGCACGACTTCGCTCATGTAGAGCACGTCTTCACGGAGTTCTGCGAGTTCGTCCTGGTATTCTTCGCGTGGCATGTGTTGGCGGGTGTCGGTCGGGATGATGTAAGTTTCTGTCGGCCTGGCGGCGAACGGGCTATCCGAACTTCCCGGTGATGTAATCCTCGACCCGCTGGCTCTCGGGATTCTCGAAGATCGTGTCGGTGTCGTCGTACTCGACGAGTTCGCCGCCAGTGAGGAACACGGCGGTCCGATCCGAGATGCGGGCCGCCTGTTGCATGTTGTGGGTGACGATGACGACGGTGTACTCCTCGGCGAGTTCGTCGATGAGGTCCTCGATCTGTGCGGTTGCAATGGGGTCCAGCGCCGAGGCCGGCTCGTCCATCAGGATGACCTCGGGATCGACGGCGATCGCCCGGGCGATACAGAGCCGCTGTTGCTGGCCGCCGGACAGATCGAGCGCCGATTCGTCGAGGCGATCGTTCACTTCGTCCCACAGCGCGGCCCGTTTCAGCGCCGTTTCGACCTTCTCGTCGAGATTTTCCGTCTCGTCTTGAATCCTGAGCCCGTAGGCGACGTTGTCGTAGATGCTCTTCGGGAACGGGTTGGGGTGCTGGAACACCATCCCGATCTTTCGGCGCAACGCGACCGGGTCAACGTCGGCATCGTAGACGTTTTTCCCCTCGAAGTAGAGCTGGCCGTCGATTTCGGCCGCATCGATCAGGTCGTTCATCCGGTTGATACACCGCAGAAACGTCGACTTGCCACAGCCAGACGGCCCGATCATGGCGGTCACGCGATTCGAGGGGATCTCGATCGACACGTCCTGCAGGGCCTGCGTGTCGCCGTAGTACACGTCGAGATGTTCCGTCTCGATGACCGTCTGGCTTTCCGCACTGTCCGTGTCGGATCGTTCGTCGAGGCCGCCGCTCCCGGGGGCAGTCTCGATGAGCTGGTCGGCGTCCGCGTCGGGGTCGGGTGTCGAGGTGTCGGTCATGAGTTAGGCCTCCGTTTCGAAGCGGTCGCGGAGAACGATCGCGATCGAGTTGATCGTGAGGAGAATGAGCAACAGTGTCACGACGCCGGCCGCCGTCACGCCGTGTCGGAACGCGTCTGCCGGGAAAAACGCCGTCCGGTAGACCAGCAGCGGCATCGCGGTTAGCGTTCCGAACAGTTCGGTCGGCGGACTGAACGAGACTGCGGCCGCACCGATCAACAACAGCGGGGCAGTTTCACCGATCGCCCGGCCGAGCGCGAGGATCGTCCCCGTCAGGATTCCACCCATCGATTCGGGGATGACGACGTTTCTGATCGTCTGCCAGCGCGTCGCCCCCATCCCGTAGGACGCTTCTCGCATCGAGTCCGGCACCGACTGGATCGCCTCCTGGGCCGAGATGATGACGATCGGCAAGATCAGCAAGGAGAGCGTGAACGCCGCCGAGATGACCGTTCCGACGCCGAATCCGGTGTAGGGACCGATCGTGAGGGGCCCGATCGTCACCGCCGAGACCCGCATCTGGACGAAAATGCCCAGTCCGAGCAACCCGTACACGACGGAGGGAACCCCCGCCAGATTCGAGATATTGATCCGGATGAACCGGACGATCCGACCGGCCCAGCCACCCGAGGGCGCGTACTCCTCCAGATAGATCGCGGCTCCCACGCCGAGCCCGAAGGTCAGCACGGCGACCACGACGATCAGGAAGATCGACCCGACGATCTGGGGGTACATTCCGGCGACCTCGGCGATACTCGTCGAGGGCGCGCTCGTCAGGAACTGCCAGTCGAACCAGGGTTGCGGGCGGGAGACGTCGATGATCGGCACCACGCCGTCGAGGAGATCGACGAGGAGGCGGCCCACGAGGAGGCCACCGACGACGATCACCGGCAGGGCAAACCCCCCACGCCGGTCGGGATCGCGGGCGGTGTTCGCCGTGGCGACCGCGACGGGTATGCCGATCGAGACGAGGAGGACGAGCCAGGCGGACCGGGAGACGATGGCGATCCGGTCGACGATCGGCACGGCCACGATCGCGATCACCGGCAAGGCGACGGCGGCCGCGATCGAGACCCGGCGACCGTATTCGTATCGGCGTTCGAGGGTGTACCAGAGCACGCCCGCGGCCGGAACGACAATCGTGCAAAAGAACACGCCGGGGGCTCCGAGAAGCGCCGCGACCGTGGACAGCGGTCCGAGGAGGAGCGTCCCGGCGATCGGGCCCAGGACGATCGTCACCAGCGAGAGGACGCTCGTCCATCGTTTCACGGTGGGGTCGGTCGCCCCGATCAGTTGGAGAAGAGCGATCGGGGCGGCGACGGTCACGACGTAGGCGAACCAGACGCCGCTCCCGGCGACGACGAGCACCATCACGACGAGCATCACGGCGCCCATCAGACCGCCGAGTGTCGCCGAGAGCAGTTCCAGTCCGGCAGTCGCGACCGGCGGGTGCTTCGAGGCGTACACCACGAACGCGGCCAGTGGCACGACGACGGTCACCCCGAAGATCGAATACCAGCCGATCCCGGCCGACCAGAGCCCGAAGGCGTCCCAGACGACGAAGGCGATCAGCGACGCCAGCGCAAGGATGCCGACGTTGGAGGCCGCCAGCGCGAGATACCTGAACGCGACCCCACGCGTTCGCTTCACCCGGCCGAAGCCGCCCCCATCGGAATCGGCAGGGATCACTCGTACACCTCCCGGTATCGGGCGCTGATCCAGTCACTGATGACGTTCATCCCGAGCGTGAGCACGAACAACACGAGTCCGATGGCGAACATCGCGTCGAACGCGATCGATCCACCGCCCAGATCGGAGGTGACGATGTCGACGATCGTCGCGGTCATCGTCGCCCCCGACTCCGAATACAGCGCCAGTATTTGCCCGGGACTGACGTAGGGAATCCCGAACAGCGACTTCGTCGCCGGCAGGGAGAGTGGCTTCATTCCCGCCGCGAGCGTGACCGCCATCGTCTCACCGATCGCCCGCGAGAGCGCGAGGATGAACGAGGAGGTGATTCCCGACATCGCCGCCGGGACGACGATCGTCGTCGAGACCTCGAACTTCGTGGCCCCGAGGCCGTAGCCTGCCTCGCGCAGCGAGTCGGGGACGGCCCCCATCGCGTCCTCGCTGATCGAGGAGACCATCGGCAAGACGAGAATTGCCACGACGATCGATGCCGACACCAGATTGAACATCGTGAGTTCGGCGAATCTGAACCCGAGTCCGAGACCGACGACCGACAGCGCGCCGTCGATCGTCGAGAGGGCGGCGTTCAGCCCGTCGATGACGACGTTCAGCGCCGGCGTGACGTACACGAGCGCAAAGTAGCCATAGACCACGGTCGGAACGCCAGCGAGGATCTCCAGCAAGGGTTTGAGCACCGACCGCGTGCGGGCCGATGCGTACTCGCTCAGATAGATGGCCGTCAGGACACCGAGCGGAAGCGCGATGACCGCCGACCCGAGCGTGATCAGCAGCGTCGAGACGACCAGCGGGAGGATGCCGAACAGCGCCCGACTCGATATCCACCGGGTTCCGAACAGGAAATCGACGATCGAATACCCTCCGAAGAATGTAATGGAATTGATGACCAGTGTCAGGACGATCGCGATCGTGGTCACCACTGACAGGGCAGCACAGAGGAAGAAGACGGCGTGATACACGGATTCGAGCGACCGTGTCAGTGTCCGCTCGCCCGTGAGATCCACCCGATCGGGTCCCTCGGTCATTGGATAGTACGCATTTGTGGGTCCTAATAAAGGGACCGAGATAGCTGTCTCGGTCGCCAGCGATCGATTCTTTTCACCTGGCTATCGTTACTGGACGGAGGCGATGGCGTCGTTCAACTGCTGGAGTTGCGTTTGCATCTCGGACTCCGAGTTCGGCACGTAGCCGATCCGGTCGGCAACGAGTTTCTCGTTCGCACTCTGTTTCGTAAAGAAGCGGGCAAATTCGGCGACTTCGTCGCGTTTGAGTGCCTCCATTTTGGGGTAGGTGAACAGCGGTCGCGAGAGCGGGTAGGTCCCGGATTTGGCGGTCTCCAGTGACGGCGCAATACAGCCGTCTCCGCCGTCGATCTTGAGGGCTTTGACGCTATCTTTGTTGCCCGAGTAGTACGCGAACCCGAAGTACCCGATGGCGTTTTTGTTCTGCTTGACGCCCTGGAGGATCAGGTTGTCCTTCTCGGTGGCCTGGTAGTTCGTCGTGTGGTTGGTCTCCTCACCGAGGACCGTCTCCTTGAAGTAATCGAACGTCCCCGAGGTGTCGGCCGCCCCGAAGCGTTTGATTTTCTCGTCGGGATAGCTCGAATCCAGGTCGCTCCACTGTGTCACCGGATCCTGTTTCCAGATTTTTTTCAGTTCGTCGAACGTGACGCAGTCGATCCAGTCGTTCTCGGGGTTGACAATGACGGTCAGCGCGTCCGTCGCGACCTTGATCTCGTGCCATTCGACATCGTTTTTCTGACACAGTTGTTTTTCGTTTTTCGTGATGGGACGTGAGGCGTTGTTCATCGCCGAATCGCCCTTGCAGAAGAAGTTGTTGAACCCGCCACCGGACCCGGTCGATTTGACGTTGATACGGACGTTGGAATGATTTGACTGGAACTCTCGGGCGAGCGCACTCGCCAGCGGGAAGACGGTGCTCGACCCTGTCACCAGGAATTCACCGGAGAGCGACCCCTGTCCGTTCGAATCCGATGTCGTGGTTTGTGTCGACCCGGTCGTTCCGTCCGAGGTACTCGTACAGCCAGCCACCGCGACGAGACCTCCAGCACCCACTGTGGTCAGAAACGATCGTCGAGACACGCTGCTGGTCTGATCTGATGCCATCACCTGAGGACGGACGGCCTCAAAATAAGTACTCTACTATTATCTCTATTGCTCTCTCTGATCTCTATATAGTTGTATGTATATTCTTGCAGCATTCGGCTTCCACTGCCGATTCGCGTGCATGTCGGTGGGTTTCGCGGTAAACTCTCTTCAGCGGGAGGCTGTTCGCCGCTGTTCTTCCCGTCGACCGATGTGGATACTCGGTCGAGCGGTCGATACTCTCGACAGGTGACCTTGATAAATAGGGAGCCGGTAATTTATATATTTAGAGCGCTGTGACTCCATCATGGAGACGCGGAAGGTCCAGTTGACGGGCGGATCGACGTACACCGTCTCGCTCCCCAAGGAGTGGGCGACGGCGAACGATGTCGAGGCGGGGAGTGAAATCCAGTTCCATCCCGAAGACGAACGACTGGTCCTCAGCCCGCGGGACAGCGAAGAGCAGTCGACTGGATCGTTCGATGTGGGATCGCGCGACGGGGCCGCCGAACTCACGCGCGTCGTCATTACGATGTACGTCAGCGGGTTCGACCAGATCTGCCTGACCGGTGATCGACTCACGGCCGATCAACGACAGGTGATTCGACGGACGTCGCAGGATCTCGTCGGCCTGGAGATCATCGAGGAAACACAGGATCGTATCGTCCTCCAGGATCTGTTCGATTCCTCGGAACTCGAGATCGAGAACTCCCTGGAGCGGATGCGCCTCCTCGCTCTCACAATGGTGGGCGATGCCGTGACAGCACTGGTCGATGGCGACGGTGACCTCGCAGCCGACGTGATCGATCGGGACGACGACATCGACCGGCTGTGGTTTATGGTCTCGCGGATCTTCCGGACGGTCCTGCGGAATCCCGCGGCAGCGACGGTAGTCGACCTCGACCGCGAAACCGTGTTCGACTACCAGTCGGGAGCCAGGCAACTCGAACGGGTGGCCGACCACGCGACGAAGATCGCCGGTGTCGCGAGCGAAGTCGAGACCGTTCCCGACCCCATCGTGGAGGATCTCGAAGCGCTCGAGTCGGAAGCGACAGATCTCTGTGAAACGGCAGTGGACGCGCTGCTCGAATCCGAAGTCGAGACCGCAACCAGAGAGGCCGAATCCGTCCTCGAACGACTCCCGGCGGTGACCGATCAGGCGCGAGCGGTGAGCAACGCGGTCGTCGAAATCGAGGACTCCCAGCGCGCTCAGCGGCTGGGTCTCGTCGTCGATTCGCTCTCTCGGACCGCCGATTACGGCGGGAACGTCGCCGAGAGCGCATTTCTCCGGTCGACCCCCCGACCGGAATAGGTCCCGTTCGTGGCGACGGCGTCGCTCGCAACCGGGTACGTCCGGCATGGCCCGATTCTTTACATACCGAGGGATCGTAGGGTACCGAGAGGCTGCCGATGGACGACGACGAAGCCAAGATTGCCGATCATCGTGGCCAGATCATGCACGCCATCAGCGACGGCCGCGAGGTCCACGATGCCGAGTGGCACACGGCGCGGATCGTCCTCACGACCCACCGGCTGGTCCTGATCGCCGAGGATCAGATCGAAATTCCGCTCCCGGAGGTACAGCGGTCCGAGGATCGATACGATGTCAACCAGGCCGCCGCGACGACGGCCGACTACACTGCGATCCGGGTGGACGAGGACATCTACCTGATCGACGCCTCCGAACAGGAATCGTTCGAGACCGACTACTTTCAGGCGCTGATCGACGGCGAAATCATTCGAGCGAAACATCCGGCCGTCGTGGGTGGCGTCGTCCAGGATGTCGGGTGGGAGAAAGCGAAGGTGAAGATCACGGACGCGGCCGTCAAACTCGCACTCGCCGATGGGTCACGGGCCGTCATCGAGCGCACCGACATCGGCGATGTGAGTGCCGAAACGAGGACCGTCGACGGCGAGGAACGGGAGATATTCGAGGTCGAACACACCGACCCCGAGGATCGAAGTATCGAGACCCATCTGACTGGCGAGGACCGACACCTCGCCGTGCTCGAAACCGTTCTCCGCGAGGGCGTCGAGCGTGTCGAGGCCAATCTCGATCTGGGCGGGGTCGAAAAAGAGGTGGTCATGGCCCTGCATTCCGGCGTCTCCCCGTTCGACCTCCCCGAGTTCGTCGGGTCCGACGTGGGGAAAATCGAGTCGATCTTCGACCGACTGATCGAATACAACGTCGTCGAGGTCGAACGCGAGCGCACCGAGGTCGAGTTGACGGCGGAGGGACGACGCGTCGCCAGCGAGGTCATGGGCGATCAGTGACGGACTCGCGGGCGTTCGAAGAACTGTAACCGAGCTTTCCGTCGAGGGCGGTCGCGGTCTGTGACGATCCGGTCAGGCCAGAAGCGCCGGTGCCGCGTCGAGCAGCAGGTGGCTGGCAATCACCAGGACGACGACCGCGGCGACCACCTGCGAAGCGGCGTGGACGCGCCGACCTCGGGCCTGCGTAAATCTGAACGCCGATCCTGCACCCCCGCCGATCGCCGCCATCGCTGCGACGATCGACACCGCGTAGGCCAGGACCGCTCCGACGACGATGGGTCCGCCGTGGTTCATCGCCGTCGAGACGAACACGATCATCGACACCGGCGGCGAGAGCGTGAACAGTGCTCCGATGGTCCCGATCTTCAGATACCCCAGGATACCGTGGTCGTGAGCGTGGGAATCGGTATGACCGATCTCGTCGTCGTGGTCGATGTCGTTTGCGTCCTGGCCGACCTCAGCTCCGCCGTGGCCGATCTCGATTCCGCCGTGATCGTCGTCGCTCGAACCGAGACCCGTGGGCCAGTGGAGGTGGAGGTGGGCGTGACGGTCGCCGTCGTGTTCGTGGACGTGGTGGTGCACGAGTCGTCGCGTCCCGCTCGCACCCAGGTACAGACCGAGCGCGGTCAGGACGATCCCGACGAAGACCACTCCGAATTGTTCGTAGATGGCAGGGAATGTGGTCGTTCCGAGGAGGGCGTACGCGACCGTGATCCAGATGCCCACGAGGAGCACGTGACCCGTCGCGAAACACCCGCCCACGAGCGCCGAGAGTGTCGGATCGCCGGCGTCGTGAGTCAGCGCAGCGATCCCTGCGACGTGATCTGGTTCGATCGCGTGCGTCACGCCGAGCAGTGCCGCCCCCGCCAGCAGGCCGACTTCGAAAAATCCCGCCGCGAGACCGGCCAGGATCACCACTGCCGCTATCCCGACACCCCCGATGCCGACCGTCGACCAGCGCGGCCACCGTGCAATCGATCGCATCGATCGATCGGAGCGCCAGCGCAAAAATAATACTTTCGCTTCCGATCGTAATATTCGGGGGTGGCGAGGGCAGGTGAGGTCCGCGTCCGATCCGGGAGGCCGCGCGAGACGGTGACCTGCCCCGGCCGAGAGTCGGGCTTTTGAGCGCGGCCGGTGTACCCGGCCCATGGCCAACGATCCGGTCGAACTCGGGGTCGACCTTCTCGCCAACTGCGAGGACGGCCGGCTCTCGCTGTCGACGGCCGTCGACCGCCTGGAGGCGGTCACGACCGATCCCGCTTTGACCAGGGAGATCCTCGACACCGCGGCGATGCGCGGTGTCATCGAGCGCGAGAACGGGGTCGTTCGGATCCGTTCGGGATCGTTCGTCAGTCTCCAGCGGCAGGTGGTCCGCCGCGACGGCGAGTACGCCTGTCGGCGCTGTGGGGCGGACCTCTCGATGGGGCACTTCGTCGAACTCGAATCGGGAGAACTCGGGCCGTTCGGACCTGAGTGCGTCCGCAAAATTCTCGGGCGGGAGTGACTCGGGCGTTTCCCGATCGATTTCGCCCGACCAGTCGGGTCTCGACCGGAGACGTTCTGCTGTGGATGGGTCAGGCATCGATTGGTGGCGTCCCCTCGCGGTCCGACTGGAGCGTGGATCGAAGTGCGAGATCGCCGATGTCGTCGACGAGTGCTTCGATGCGATCCAGGATTCCTGCCGCCCGAGCGGACGGATCGCCCGCCGTTTCGTTGTCTCGACCGGCCCGCCACTCCGCGAGCCTCGACCGGTGCTCGAACAGCGGCCCCGGATCGGTCGGCGTGGAAAGAGTCCGCAGGGCGGTCGTCAGTGCGTCAGCGAGTGGTTCGACCGTCGGGTGTGGATCGTCCCACTCGTCGAAGCGAGCTGCTGCCCGGAGGGCCTCCCCCGCAATCAGGCGCGACCGGTCGGCGGCACGTGCTGCAAGTGCGAGATGCCATCGATCGATGCCGAGCGCGTCGAGGTCGCCGTGGACGACGAGCGCGCGGTCGTGATGTCGCCGAACGAGGTGCGCCAGCCGATCGATGTCGGCCTTCCGATCCCGGACCCGGCCGACATCGTCGTGATCGCTGGCGAACGCAGTTTCGACGGCCGACCGCGAGAGCGAGGCCACCTGATCGAGTGATTGCTGGATCGAGACGGCCGCGGGATCGAGAGCGATCTGAACGACGATCGCGGTCGGGTCGCTTTCGACGACAGTCGTGCCCGCAAGGTCGCGAGCGGCCGATCGGGCCTGTCGATGGTGGCGGTCCTCGAACCGATCGTCCGCGACGATTCGAATGCGCTCGTATCCGGCGAGATACGCGACGATAAGCGTCCGCTCGACGTTGTCTGGTCTCGGGTCGGCGAGTGGAACGGTGATGCGTTCGAGACCGCCGTTCGCTGCCACGTCGCTGTGGATCGATAGTGATCCGTCGCGATCGGTCGAGACGCGAACGGGATCGCCGGCCGATACGTCGTTCGCTTCGGCCCAGGATTTCGGAACCGAGACCGAATATGTCGACCCGCCGACGAGCTGGACTTTCCGGGTCTCGCTCATCGAATCAACTCCGGATCGCCGTCGAGCACGAAGTGCGTCCGCGCGGCGATATTGACGGCGTGATCGCCGATCCGTTCGAGATCACGGATCGTCAACAGTACCGTCCCGACCGCGTCGAGAACTCGTTCGACCGACCACGCGTCGGGATCCCGCTCAAGGAGGTCACGGACGACCTGTGCGCTGGCGTGCTGACAGCGCGCGTCGATATCGTCGTCGCGGGCCGCCACCGTTCGGCAGGCGGTCGGGTCGTCGGCCTCGTAGGCAGCCAGGGCGTCACCGAGCAGTGTCTGAGCCGCAGAGCCGATCCCGTAGGCGTCGATCTCTGTGCCGACGTCCCGCACGTCTGAGAGTGTGTACTCGGCGAGATTGACGGCCAGATCGCCCACCCGCTCCAGATCGGTGACGATTTTGAACGAGGCGGCGACGAACCGCAGGTCACCGGCGAGTGGCTCTTGTCGACCGAACAGATCGAGACAGGTCGCCTCGATATCGAGAGCCATCTCGTTGATCTGGGCATCTCCGTCGGCGACGGTCCGGGCGAGTCCGAGGTCGCGGTCGGTCAACGCGTCGAGAGCGTCCGCCAGTCGACCCAGAACGGCCTCACCCATCGCGACGATGTCTGTCCGAAGCGACGCGAGTGCGTCCTCGTACCCGGTGCCCACCACGTCGATCACCCGAACTTCCCGGTGATGTAGTCCTCGACGCGCTGGCTCTCGGGGTTCTCGAAGATCGTATCGGTGTCGTCGTACTCGACGAGGCGACCGCCGGTGAGAAAGACCGCTGTCTGATCGGAGATCCGCGCGGCCTGCTGCATGTTGTGGGTCACCACCACGACCGCGTACTCCTCGGCGAGCGACTCGATGAGGTCTTCGATTTTCGCAGTGGCGATCGGATCGAGCGCGCTCGCGGGTTCGTCCATCAAAATTACGTCGGGATCGACCGCGAGACACCGCGCAATACAGAGGCGCTGCTGTTGGCCACCCGACAGTCCGAGGGCGTTATCGTCGAGGCGGTCCGAGACTTCCTCCCAGAGCGCCGCATCGCGCAGGCACTGTTCGACGAGTTCCGCTCGTTCATCGCAGTCGTCGCGGCCGAGCAATCGCGCAAGCAGGCCCGTCTCCAGTTCGCCGTGTTTGCGCGGGCCATAGGAGACGTTGTCGCGAACGGATTTCGGGAACGGATTCGGCTGCTGGAAGACCATCCCGACGCGCGAGCGCAACTCGACGAGATCGACCCCGTCGCGATAGATCTCCTCGTCGTCGAGTTCGACCGATCCCTCGATGCGTGCCGTCCCGATCCGATCGTTCATGCGGTTGAGCGAGCGGAGAAACGTCGACTTGCCACACCCCGATGGCCCGATCAACGCCGTGACGCTCTCGGGTGGGATGTCCATCGAGACGTTTCTCAGCGCCCGATCGCTTCCGTAGTAGACATCGAGGTCGGTCACCGACAGTCGGGGCTCGGCCTCGAAGTCGTACTCGCGCCAGGCGGGGTCGATCCGCTCGTCGGACTCGCCGGACGTCGTCTGTGACACGGTACTGTCGTCGGATCGATGTCGCTGGGTCGCGTTACTCATTGAGGGTCCTCCGGAAATACGTTCGCGTGGCGATACCGATGGCATAGAGGCCGATCACGACGGCCAGGAGGACCAGGGCGGTCCCCCAGCCGAACTGACTGACGGTGAACGTCTCGCCGGGCACGTGGCCGCTGGTGATCGTGGTGTAGAGTTGATAGGGGAGTGCGCTGGCCCGCGAGAGGAGTGCGTCGTTGGTAATGAAGGGGGGCCGAGTCGTGAACGCGAACGAGGAGAGCACGCCGGGCCCAGTACTGGGGAACGGCTGTCCTCCGGTAACGAGCAGCAGTGGCGCAGTCTCGCCGGCGATCCGGCCGACGCCCAGGATGACGCCCGTCGCGATGCCGGGCATCGCCGCGGGGAGGACGACGCTTCGGATCGTCTCCCAGCGGCTGACGCCGAGGGCCGCGCTGGCGTCGCGGTAGTCGTCGGGCACGGCCTTGATCGACTCGCGACTGGTGATCAGGACCAGCGGGAGCAGCATGAATCCGAGGACGAGTTGACCGACGATCAGCGATCGACCGCCGCTGATCCGCGGGACGAGAAAGGCCAGTCCGAAGAGGCCGAACACGATCGATGGCGTCGACCACAGTCCGTTGGTCGCCACGTCGACGACCTGGGTGAACCGGCCCTGCTCGGCGTATTCGGTGAGGAATATCGCTGCCCCGACGCCCAGGGGCACTGCCAGCACGACGGCGCCCACGACCAGCCAGAGCGTCCCCACGACCGCGGGCATCACGCCCGGCACGTCCACGTAGATGCTCCGGGTAACGTTCGTGACGAAGGGGAGTTCGGGCATCGGCAGCCCGACTCCCAGCACGGGCACGACGAGCCGTCCGCCGAGCAGACTCCCGCCCCGCAGCACCGTCGCCAGGCCCTTCGTGACGATGAATCCGATCAACAGGACGAGAATGCCGAGCATCCCGGCGACCGTCGCCGTGATGAGAAATATCGATCCGTCCTGGCGGCCACGGGCTCCGAATCCACGCCGCACGCGCGCGCCACTGTAGGCACCGAGGACGCCCGCGACCACTGCCAGCCCGGGAACGACGACGCCGCCAACGAACGTGACCGACAGCGAGGCCGTCGACCACGACCAGGCGGCATCGATCAGCCCGCTCGCGATCACGCCCCCGATTCCCGCGAGAACGATCGCTGGGGGAACGGTTGCACCGATGTCTTCGCGTGCGAGCGCGGCAATCGATCCCAGCGCGAGGCCGGTGATCGGGGCCACGACCAGCGCGGCGACCGCGGGGAGTCCGATCGCTCCGACGGCGATCGCGCCGCCGACGATACCGAGTCCGCCGTAGGCGACCCCCATCGACAGGCCAGCCGTCGCCGACGGGGTGGTGTCGATCGCCTCGAACCACGACCCGAGACCGAGGATCGCCAGAATCCCGGCCATCGCGAGGATAGCGCCCCCGAACGCCGGGAACAGGGGAACGCCCGCGATCGTGGTGGTCTCGTCGATCCACTGGAACAGCGTGAACCACCCGCCCAGTGCGACCGCAACCCCCAGGCCGACGACCGCGATCGCACTCGTCGAGCGAATCGAGCCGTCTCCGGTCACGAGGCTGTTGGTCGTCTGCGTGCTCATCTGCTTTCACCCCGGCGCCTCGTGGACTTCTCCTGGCGCCTCGTGGACTTCTCCTGGCGCCTCGTGGACTTCTCTCGGCGCCGCGTGGACT
>JBDGTN010000026.1:0-3655 GCA_042216835.1 Halococcoides sp. | reverse complement strand
CGTGGACTCATTGCGAGCCATCAGGACTCACCCCGGAGTATTCTCCGCATCCGGTACTCGATCAGCTGTGAACTCACGCTGATGACCATGACCATCCCGAACAGAACGACGCCGGCGGCGAACAGCGCGCTCAGGTGCAGGCCCTGCGCGTTGCCCGCTTCGAAGGCGATGACGGTCGTCAGCGTCTCGCCGACGCCACCGAAGACATCGTAGAGTGGGTCGGGGAACCCCTTCGTGTGCGGGATCATCACCGTCGCGGCCATCGTCTCGCCCATCGCCCGTCCCACGCCGAGCAAGATGGCCGCCGAAATGCCACTGAGTGCGGCTGGGATGGTCACGCTCTTCATGGTTTGCCAGTCGGTCGACCCTATCGCGAGCGACCCGCTTTTCATCGACTCGGGCACCGTCGCAATGGCATCTTCCGAGACCGAGACCACCGTCGGCAGCGCCATCAGGCCGATCATCGTGCCGACGGTCGCGTAATTGCCGATGGTCGGCGTGGAGAGTTCGCTGTAAAAGAAGTCGTTGACGATCACGAACCCGACGAACCCGTAGGTGATCGAGGGGATTCCGGCCATGAGTTCGACGCCCGGCTTGACGACCGAGCGCACGCGGTCGGGTGCGATTTCGCTGATGAACAGCGCTCCGGCGACGCCGGCCGGGGCGGCAATGAGCGTCGCGATGATCGTCGTCGCGATGGTCCCGTACAGCATCGGTGCCAGTGACACCGTGCCGTCTGCCGACGGCGGCCAGCCAGACCCACCCGGGGCGGGCAACAGGATGGAGAGCCCTGCCCGTCTGAAGGCCGGCCACGAGCGCACGGCGATGAAGGTCACGATCAGCCCCAGTACGAGGACGGCACCGATCGTGGTCAGAAAGGTGATGCCGAGGACGGCCTCGCGCTGGTGGGTCACCCAGGTGTCCGCCAGAACGACGATGCTGGCGAGGACGGGAACGATCACCAGCGACGAGCCGAGAACGAAGGTAGCGAGCGCGATCCCGGCCAGTACGCCCCCGGCTGTGACCTTTCCGAGCCCACGCCGATCGTACCGCCGGAACAGCGTTCTCACCACCGAGTCGAGACGATCGACTGGTCTTACGAGCGGTGCCAGCAGTCGTTTGCCCGCGGCTGTGAGTGGGTCCGGGAGGACGCTCCCGACAGTGGCACCGATCGCGTGCGCCTGCGACTGGATCGTACGGCCAGCCGGGAGAATCAGTACGCGCCAGATGAAGCGGCCACGGCGACCGCCCTGGTTCCAGACCAGCCAGCCGAGGCCGGTCCGCACCGACCGGACGATCCGGGCCAGCGGACGCGTCAGTATCCACCCGGCCTGGACCAGGACGCCGATCAGTCCGATGATGGCGCTCGTGAGTGGTTTCAGCAACCGTTGTAATACTCCGAGTAGCGACCTTGGTATGGTATTCCGAGGCATTGAAAGGTGTTCCATCGAGGGACTGCAAGGGGATGGGGAGAGGGACCGACCAGTACCGTTAGACGTGCTCGTAGTTATCGGGAGCGACCTTCTTGCGCTGGGCTTTTCGCCGGTCTTCGGGCAGGGCGAAGTAGTTGTTGGCCTTCACGAAGAACTCCTGGCCGAAGTCGCTCAAGATCATGTTGATGAACGCGGCCTCCTGTCGAGAGGTGCCGTCCCAGGTATACGCGTGGAGGTCCCGGGAGAGCGGATAGTCCTTCGAGCCGAGGTTCTTGCCGTACTCGTAGAGCGTGCCGTCGATCTCGAGGCCGATCGGGGGCACCTGGCCGTCGGGCTGGACGAATGCGAGCGCGATGTATCCGATGGCGTTGTCGGCCTGTTTGATCGCCTGCTGGAGTTGCTGGTTTTTGCCGTACCGCTGATCGGGGCTGATCGGGGCGTTCGGATCGCCAAAGACGTTCGCACGGAAGGCCGTGTCCGTTCCCGATCCTTCGGCCCGCCCGAGCGCGAGAATGTCTTTGTCCGGGCCGCCGAGCGCCGACCAGTTGGTGATCTCCTGGCGATAGATCTTCTTGAGTTCGCCGAGGGTGATCTTCGTGACGCCCTTGTCGTAGACCTCGCGACTGACGACGATTGGCTGGCCGTCGACGCCGACGACATGGTCGGTGAACTTCTCGAGTTTCGATTGGGGAACGTCCTTGCCCGCGAGTTCAGCCTTTGCTGGTGCCGAGGAGTCACCGATATCCACCCGACCGCTCATGACACCCTCGATACCGATTCCGGAGTGGCTCAGCGCGATCGAGACCCTAAACGGGGGAACCGACCGTTTGTCCGTCGCCTCCCATCCGTATAGCCCGGCGAAGTAATCCGCGAGGCGCTTGTCGGTCCCGTACTGATTGGCCCACTTCGCGGGCCAGTAGTCTTCGTCCCCTTTCTCGGGATTCGAGTTCCAGTAACTCGACGCGTCCGAGGTGATCGGAAAGACCGTCGAGGAGCCGTCGCCCGTGAGGGCATCCGTCGGCAGGGCTCCACCAGCCTCGGTAGTGCTCTCGGGAGTGTTCATGCCGTTCGACGACTCCGTGGTCGTCGGGCCGTCGCCATCCGTTGAACCGAGACAGCCGGCCAGTGCGAGCGCGCCGCTCGCGCCGGTCGCGGTGATGAATGCGCGTCGAGTCGACTGCTCTGTTGCCTCCGTCGGATCTGCTGTCATCGGTACAATAGAGCCGCGGTTGATAAAAAGGGGTTTATAATATTGCTCTATCACGCTCTCTACTCCTCGATATCGATATCTACTGGTATTGTCGGAGGGGGTCGACTATAGAGGGCTCCGGAGCCATTGGAGGCCCTGGCCGGTGACCCACCCGAGTGTTTCCGCTGTAATCGGGCCGACGTGGTGGGGTGTCGTGGTCAGGCTCACACTTTCACTCCGGTTTCGCCCGGTTTATGATCGGGGCCGCCCTGCGAACTGTCGTTCCCAGAGGACTCGATCCAGTCCGGAACCACCAGCGTTACAACCCGCTGTGTCCACCCCACGACATCCACTTTGGACCGACCAATGATCCACCCCACAATTCCCCAGTTCGCCCGTTGCGATCGCATGAGCCACGAAACGATGGTCGACTGCCCGACCGGGAGGAGCGACGCGTGAGCGAACACGCCTACTCCGCGGCAGACGTCACCCTCCCGATCAAACGGACCGAGGGCGAGACGCTCGCCGACCGGTTGACCGACAACGCCTATCACAACATCCTCCCCGCGCGGTATCTGCGGAAAGACGCCGACGGCAATCTGATCGAGGATCAGGAAGATCTTTTCGATCGCGTCGCGAAAAACGTCGCACTCGCGGAGGCCGTTTTCGAGGCCGAGAAGCGCGACGAGACGGTGACCGTCACGCCCGACCAGATCAAGCCCGACCACCCCCGTCGGGACGAACTCGCCGAGGAAGTCTTCGGTGCGGGCGTCGGCGTCTCCGACGACGCCGAGACCGACCTCTCGGTGTACAACGTCAACAAGTTCGCATACGAGACGATCGTCCCCGAGTTGCCCGACGAGATCCGTACGCACGTCGAGTCGATCGCCGAGGAGTTCCAGGAGTTGATGGAACGGCTCGCCTTCATGCCGAACAGTCCGACGCTGATGAACGCCGGCGACGAACTCCAGCAGTTGTCGGCGTGTTTCGTCGACTCGCCCGACGATGACATGGAGGACATCCACGAAACTGT
>JBDGTN010000023.1:13102-24173 GCA_042216835.1 Halococcoides sp. | reverse complement strand
GATCTCGTTGCTCACGCCCGCGCGGTGTCTTTATCAACTCGAAACGCGACAGCGAGAAACCGAGTATGCACGAGACGCTTGAAGGACAGGAAGAACGGTTCGTCCGTGACCGGCTCCACAAGGTGAGTCGGCACATCGTGGAGTGGAGCCGTCAGTTCGAGACACCGTGCATCGTCTTTGAAGACCTCAAAGAGATGCGCGACAGTATCGACTACGGCACGCGGATGAACCGACGCTTGCACCACCTGCCGTTCCGTGCGCTCCAATACTACACGTCGTACAAAGCCGCCTTCGAGGGCGTGCCAACGGCGTGGATTGACCCTGAATACACGAGTCAGCAGTGTCCGATGTGTGGACACACGGAACGGGCGAACCGCCACAAAAAGCGGTTCAAGTGCCGGGACTGTGAGCATCAAGACCACAGCGACCGAGGTGCGAGCGTCAACGTCGCCGTGAAAGGTATCGAGAAGCATCAGGACTGGAATGTGCCTGCTCTCAACAGTCTTCCCCAAGTGCGGAAGGTGTCGACCGAGAGACGGAGTCTCTCGTGATCCCGAAAATCTCCGATTTTCGGGCGACGACGGCAGGCATCGGGGGCCGTGGACGCCCCGACCGTGGCCTTGGATACCGCGAGAGGGCATCATCCCGATGGTATCCGAGGCGTGTCCGACTAATCCACGGGAAGCCTCGGGGCTTGACCCCGAGGCGGTTCACAGGTCTCTGGGACAACTTGAAGTGCAGTGAGCTACACCAGCAGCGTCTTGGGCGCTTTCGGGACGACCAGCACTTCCGAGCCCATCGGGACAGCGTCGGCGATGTGGTCGCGGGCGTGCATGAGACACTCCTCGACGAGTTCGGGGTCCTCGCTGTCGGTAATGTAGGCGTCGGCGTGGCGAAGCGATCGGACGGTGACGAAGCCACGCTGGGCTCCGGGTTCGTAGCCCTCGAGCATCGCCTGATAGCAGGATTCGGCGTCGTCGGCCTCCGAGAGCCAGTCATAAAAGCGGTCCTCGCCGCGGCCCGCCCCGTAGCCCTCGTCGAGGACGGCGGGGACGATGACGCGCCCGCCCTCTCTGACGGGATCGCCGTCCGAGAGCACGACGTAGGTGATCCCCCGGGTCGTCTGGTAGAGTTGGGCGTCTTTGGGGGCACCGACGCCCGAGATGACGGCATCGTACTCGCCATCGACTTCGTAGGCCAGGGCGTCGCGGGCATCCTCGGCTAGATCGCGCACGACCGCGCCGGAGTCGCCTGCCGACGCTGCGAGGAAGCCCTCCGGACCGGGGAGGACGTTCAAACAGAAATCCAGGCCGATCTGCTCGCCGGCCGTCTCGACGGCCTCCCGAAACGGGTTGCCGTCGATTTTTCCGAGTTTGACGGCATCCTGGCTGAGCATCTCCGGGCCGTGCGTGAACTTGATGAACGCCTCGCCGCCCGCACCGATGGCGACGGTCTTCGCGCCGCCGGAAAAGCCGGCGTACTGGTGGGGTTCGCTCTGTCCGGTCGTGAGCACGCGATCGGCCTCGGCGACGGGTTCGTAGATCTCGACGGGCACGTCGCCGACCTGACCGACCTCGACGACCTCGTCGGGGTCGTGATTCTCCGCGAGATCGGCGTACTCGCCGAGTTCGGCCTCGATCTCGTCATCGTCCATCGGGCCATGCAGGCCGAGGCCGATGACGATCGTGACCTGATCGCGATCGACCTCAGCGTCGGCGAGTTCGTCCATCAGCACGTCGACGAGCACGCCATCGGGTGCGTCGCGGGTCACGTCCGTGACGACGATCGCGATCTCGTCGTCGCTCTCGACGCGGTCGGCGAGTGGGTCGCCGTGGGGGTCTGCGACCGCGGCTTCGGCGGCGTCGCGCACGTCGATCGGGTCCCCGCCGGGCAGTTCCGCGACGGTCACCGAACAGCCTGGCAGATCGATCTCGATGTGGTCCTCGCCGTGGGGGACGCTGAAACTCATCGAGCGGCGAGACGGCCGGCCCGCACAAATCAGTTGTCCTCCACTCAGTTCTCACGTGATCGATCGCGCTCCGAGTACGATGCATCCTGTCGGTCAGCGCATCAGGTCGGATCGCTATCGGCCTGCTCGCTCGCGTCGAGTTGCCGGTAGGTCACGAACGAATACACCCCTGCGATCAGCGATGCAGCGACGAGCGGACCCACGACGAGCGCTTCGGCATACTGGGGGACGACAACGCCACCGGCGGCGATCACGCCGGAGATTTTGAACAGCGTCCCGCCGAGGTCGTGTGTTTTGTGCCAGACTGTCTCCGAGGAGAGCGTCCACGGCGTCCGGATGCCGATAAACCAGTTCTGCTCGGCCCGATCGAGAACGAATCCGAGCACGACGACCAGCGCACCGATCGCCGGAGCGAGCGCCTGCCCCATCACCATCTCGACGCCGAGGTTCCACGCCAGGGCGAGGCCGTACACGTACGCCAGAAACCCGGCCGTCACGATCGCGGCGGCATCGTAGGCGGCCTGGAATTCCGAGATGTTCGCCCCGAGCGGATCGATTCGCGGGAACGCCTCGAAGGCGATCACCGTGGCGAAGACGAGTGCGGGCCCGCCGACGAGCAGCACTGGCGCGGGCATCCACCCGTCGGCGGCCCCGGCCCCCGACCAGTGGGTCACGATGCGGGCCGGCAGTTGCGGTGCGGAGACGACGCTCGCCACGGCCGATACAGCGACGATAGCGAGCCCCACGGTCGTCCGGCGGTCGAGTTCTGGAACGTCCATGGCCGGGCAGTTCGAACAGTGGCGGCAAAAAATGTGGGGGATCAGTCGCGCTGGTCGGCCCACTCGACCAGTCGCCCGTAGACGGGATCGCTCCCCAGCGCATCGCGATCGCCGACGAGGACGAGCGCCTTTTTCGCTCGCGTGAGCGCGACGTTCACCCGGCGATAGTCCTCGAAGATCGGCCCGTCGAGCGTTCCAGTGCCGACGAAGGACATGATTATCACCTCGCGACTCGATCCCTGGAATCGATCGACCGTGTCGACGGTGATCGAATCGGGCACGCGGCGCTCGATCGCGGCGACCTGTGCGCGATACGGGGCGATCACGCCGATCGCATCGTCGGGCACGCCCGCCGCACGGTACGATCCGACGATCGCGGCGACGGTCTCGGCCTCGATCGCATTGACCGCGCCGTCGGCGCTCCCGCCTGGATCGACGTAGGCGACTCGCTGCCGGAGGTGCTCGGGGAGGGCACTCCCGTGGACGCCCGGGAGGTCGGCAATCTGCTGGGCGGCAGTCTCGCCGTCGGCCGGGCGAAGCCTGCCGTCATAAAATTCTCTGGAGGGAAACGCCTGGATGCGCTGGGCCATGCGGTACTGGCGGGTGAGCATCACGCCGGCCTCCGGGTGGGCGTCGATCAGGCGCTCGAACAGCGATCGCGAGAGGTCCGCGCCCGCGTCGGGGTCGCTCTGGACGACCGGCGGCAACTGGTGGTGATCGCCGACGAGGACGAATCGCTCGGCGAGGGCGATCGCCGCGAGCGCGCCCGGTTCGGTCAACTGGCCGGCCTCGTCGATCACCGCAACGTCGACCGATTGCTCGCGCATGACGCGGGACCCGCAGGTCGCGGTCGTCGCCGCGATCACGTCGGCCTCCCGGAGCGTCGACGCCCTGTCGTCGGGATCGCCCGCGTGATCGAGTCGGCAGTCCGCGACCGACTCGGAGATGCCACTCTCGGTGCCCATCCGGACGACGCTCACGCCGCGATCGCGGATCGCCTCGACGGCGGTGTCGACCGCACGATTCGTGAATGCCGAGACCAGCACGCGCTCGCCGCGCTCGACCAGCGCGGCGACGAGTCGGGCCAGCGTGTGAGTTTTGCCAGTCCCCGGTGGGCCGTGAATGAGCGCACAGTCCTCGGCGGCGACCGCGCGCCGGACGGCCCGATCCTGGGCATCGTTGTTCGGCACGAACGTCTCCTCGACCGTCCCGAATACGGGATCGCGGCGGCCAAAGAGCACGTCCTTGCGCTCGGCCCGGCGCGCGAGCACGGCATCGTGGATCGCCGTGAGCATCCGGCTGACCGAAAGATCCGAGGGGTAGATATCGAGCCTGGCGAGATCGATCGGCTCGTCGGCGGTGACGATCACGTCAGCGGGTGGATCAGCGCGATCGGCTCCCGGGTCGTCGTCGATCGGGTCGCCGAGTCGTTCGACGCGGGCGAGTTCGGCGTCGCCGTCGATCGGGTCGCCGTCGCTGGCGAGCACCAGATCGCCCTCGCGAATCTTCGAGATCGCACCGGTCGATCGGGCGCGTAACTCCCATCGGCCGTTCGAGCGCTGGCGGCGGTCGACGGGGTCGAGATCGACGAGCGCGCGATCGGCGTCGGCCCGATCGGCCGCCGATTGCTCCCAGAGGTCGGTAAATGACGCGTGGATCGCCCGACGTTCGGCCTCGATCGCGGTGTAGAACTCGTCGACGTACTCGCGCTCCTCGGGCGGGAGCGCCGCCCCGACCGCACCGGCCTTGGCCGGCTGGTCGAGGCGACCCGCCAGCGCCATGCAGGTGTCCTGCTCGAAACAGTACTCACAGACCGCATCGGCCTCCTCGCCGGTCGGGATCGCGCGCCGGGCCTCCATCGCGGCGATCTCGTTGCGCGCCCGGATCACGTATCGCAGGAGGCCGTCGCCGATCGCAAAGTCCTTCGCGGGCGAGAGATCGCCCCCGACCTCGGTGCGCTCGACGGCGGCGTTTTTCGTATAGAGTAGCGTGCCGGTGTCTGGCGCGGCCTCGCGGTCGCCCTCCGCGAGCAAGAGCGCATACGCGGCGGCCTGGATCTTGTCCTCGAAGCGTGGTTCGCGGCGGGTGTTCTTGCCGGTCTTCAACTCGACGGGAGCGTCCCGGCGGACGGCGTCGGCCCGGCCCTTGATCGACAGGCCATCGTCGATGAGCGTGATCTCCGAGCGCCACTCGCTGGCCTCGGGGGCGACCTGCTGGCCGCCATCGGGCAGCGACCCCTGTGCGAGCCAGCCCTCGATCGCGCGGGCGTGATCGCCGACATCGTCGCGGACCTCCTCGGCCGATCGATCGAGCAGGCCGAGTTCGAGGCCGGCCTCGTGAACGCGGCGCTCGACCGCCTCGTCGGCATCGATTCCCCGCAGGAGGTCGCCGAAAACCTCGTGGACGATCGTCCCCTTGACGACCGGATAGGCCAGCGGCGTCCCGGTCATCTTGTCGAGATAGTACTGCCGGGGACACTGGACCCACTCGCGAATGTCGGTCACGTCCACGACCACGTCGGGTTCGACGACGACCGTCGCCGATCGGTCGGCCAGATATCGGTCGTTCCGGCCGTCGAGATCGTAGAGGGCGATTTCCATCCCCGGATCGAGCACGGCGGCCGTCTCGGCCCACTTGCCGAGTAGATCGATCGCGACGGGATCGGATCGGCCGCGATCGGCCCGGACCGAGATGGTGCGGCGATCGCTCTCGGCGTCTGCGATCGATACGACGGGGCCCCGGAGGTGCACAGCGTCGGCACGGTCGGTTCGAGTAAAGACGTGTCGATCGGGGTGAGCGGAACGATCGGACGCCTGCCCGTTCAGGTGACCCGAGAAACGGATACCAGTCGCAGAAATTCAACAAAACAGTCACGAAATGCGTCGCCTGTATTCGCGACCGACTGGACGGTCAGATCGTGGCCGATCAGACCTGTCTGAATAGATTCAGGACATCCTGCAAATTGACTGTGCCACTCGGTTCGAAATCGTACGCAGCAGTGTGATTTGAAACTGCAGGCAAATCTGAGTTTTGGAAGAAGGTGTTCACGTCGGGAAATCCTATTTCCCCATTTCGATTGATGTCTTCGTAGAGACCATCGCCGTCGATATCGGCCGGTATCGTTCCGTCAACGGGACTGCGGGCGGGAACTTCGACGGTCGTACTGGCCACCGGTTTGTAGGTGTATGGCCCGGTCGGGCGCGTATTCTTGATTCCCTTCTGCCCTATTTTTATAATTTGTGGTGGTACACCGGGTGCTTTTCGAGTGTCGTCTGGCTACGCCGGGCCGGAGTACCGGTTCGTCCATACGCCGGAATCGGACGGTGTAATGTGCAGAGCGAGCGATATCTGCGACTGTCTCGGCCCAGCGAACCACGCAGGGTGGGAGCGACGGGATCGACTGACCGGCGTCGGACCGGCCGGTGATCTGACGGGAATCGCTCTCGCCGTTTGCAATCGACTCGACGGGCCCGGATATGCAGTGGGGCGCGCCACTCGCGATCTTCTCAGGATACTAGACCATCTGGAACAGCGCCATCACGTCCTGCAGATTGATCGTTCCCTCGCCGGTAAAGTCGTAGAATTCGGCGTGGTCCTGGATCACCGCCGAATCCGAGTGCTGGAAGAAGGAGTTCACGTCGGGGAAACCGATCTGACTGTTTCCCGAGAGGTCTTCGTACAGGCCGTCCCCGTCGGGATCGGTCGGCTGGACACCGTCGATGGGTGGCGGTCCCGATCCCCCATCGGGTTCGGTGCCATACACCAGTTCGCCATCGAGATAGACCGGGATCTCGGGGACGACGCTGGCGCCGTCTTGGCCGATACCTTGATAGCTGGGGTCGTTGGTCGGATCCCAGTGGGCCTCGTAGTCGTCGGCCTGATCGGCGACGATCGCGATCTGGAGTTCGCGCTTGCCGTAGATTTTCGGCCCGGACCAGTCCATGTCGACATAATAGATGCCGGCCTCCTCGTCGTACGCGTGAGGCCCAGTCACCTCGCACTCGCCCTCGTATCGGGCCTTCTGGCCGTCGTACATCACGCTGACGCTGACGGCGTCGATAGTCTGGCCGACCTCGCGAAGTTCGCTAATGTCGAAGAAGTATCGTGCACTGAGCCCATCCTCGTAGTGTGGCGGGTTGAACGAGCGGTTGTACAGCGTAATCCGAACCTGGGTGCGGGCGTTCGTCTCCTGAAGCACCTCGGCAGTCGCGAAGTACGGATCGATCGGTGGCTCCATCGGCGGGAACTGTTCGATGGTCTCGTCCAGCGGCGGGTCCGCGGGCGGGAACTCCTCGATCGGTTCGCCCTCGTCGTAGAACTCGACGAACCCCGCGAGAGCGCCCACGAGACCGACGTTGAAGTCGATGGCCACCTCGTTGTAGACGAAGTTCGAGGTCACGTCCTTGTGGACGCCCTCCTCGTCCGGACCGCCGACGAGCCCACCCCACAGCGTGTGCCGATGGTTCGTCGGTTCGTCCATGCTGTTGGTCAGTGACCCGTGGGCAGCGCGATGGTGGGGATGTCTGGCGTGGGCCTTGCCGTCCTCGCCGCCGTCCGCGCCGAACCCGACGATCAGCGAGTAGCCGAAGGGATTCTCGCCCATGATGTAGTCCATCTGCGTTTTGGCCCAGTCGGTCAGGGCGCGGGCGTGGTCGGTGTCGCGGTACTTGCGATACACCATCGCACAGAACTGTGCGGCGGCGTTGTACCGGGCCGACCCCCACGTGGAGAGGACGCTGAATCCGTTCGGCGTCGTCGAAATGTAGTTCGAGTCGCCGTTTTTGTGCTCGACGGCCCCGCCAGTCCAGTATTCGATATTCCAGCGGGCGATCGACCACCAGCGCTCGTTGTCGGTCACAGCAGCGAGTTTGAGAAACACGCCACCCCAGACGGTATCCCAGGAGTGCACCCAGATGTTCTGCCAGTCGTCGCCCTCGCTCGCGATGATCCGCCCGAGATAGCCAGTGAAATTCCCCTGATCGTCGGTCGCGGTGATGTGGTCGATATACTGCTGGTCGCCGGTCGCAATGTGCAACCAGACGGCGGCCCAGGCGAGTTCGTCCTCGTCGTAACTCGATCCGTAAAACCCGCCGTTGTAGCCGAGTCCGCGATTATTTCTGGCGAACGGATAGAGTGCTTTCGCGGCATCGAGACACTCCGCGGCGTAGTTCGGGTCGTCCTCGAAGACGAGGCTGGCGACGGCGAGCGCAGCGGCCGCACCGGCGGTCTGGTCGCTCCCCGGGCGGTTTGCGGTCGCGAAGTACGCCGGGCGGGGTTGTTCGCTGGTGCGCTGGAGTTCTGGTGGCCCCCAGTAGTTGTGATCGACGGTCCCCTCGCCGACCTGATAGCAGAAAGCCACGACATCGCCCGCGTCGTTCCGGAACGTGCCTTTCAGGAAGTAGTCGGTAAACCCTTTGAGCAGACGCTTTGCGTCTTCGTACTGGCCGGCGGTCTTGAACGCCTCCGGAAATTCGTACAGTTCCCACCCGAGTGTCGAGGCCGCGTACGACTGTGGGAGGCCGAACTTCACGTGATCGCCAGCGTCGTGGTACCCGCCCGCCAGATCGACCGTTCCCGTTCCCTCGGGGTCGAGGATGTCGCGGTGTTCTTCGATGAACGACTCGGAAAGGAAGACGCCGTTTTCGGCCGCTCCCTTCTCGCTGATCGGCGTCAGTGGGATCTCCGTATCGGTCGTGTGGCAATCCCCGCGCCAGGGAAGGCGATCGTTCTCCCCTTTGGGTCCACACCGGTTCGCGTCGTAGAAGTATAGCGACTGCTGGAGCGCGTGTGAATAGTTGTATGCACCCGAGTCGGTCGTGGCCGGCGTTCCTGCGAACCCCGTCCCGCTCACGAGCGGACTGCCGGCCGCCACGAGCCCCACCCCCGCTGCCATCGCGTCTCGGCGAGTTAGCCTCCCAAATCGACGAAATTTGTCGGTTGACCCTGACGGCTCTCTCCCCGTCGTCTCTGAATCGGTCTCTGTCATCGGTCGGTCTCCCCCACTCATTTCCATTCAACCTCTATGCCGGAAAAATTTGCGGTTCAACCCCCTCAGCGGCCGAAATATGGGAAAAGTTGTGGAAAACGACAAGGAGTTTCGGCCGTCCGATTGTCGGCCGTTTGCCCTCCGTCAGCGATCAGACCAGTCCGAACAGCGCCATCACGTCTTGAAGATTTATGTCGCCACCCGGCTCGAAGTCGTAGAACAGAGCGTTGTCCCGAACGGCCGCCGTATCGCTCTGCTGGAAGAGCATGTTCACGTCGGGGAAGTCGATCTGCCCGTTGCCCGAGAGATCCTTTTGAGTTCGAAGCCGGACTGCGAGTACGTCATACTCTGGAACTCCCGTGGCGACTTCCACTTGAGTTTCCCCACCTTGTTCCCGTTTTGTTTCTGCTCGGAGAGGCCGTCGAGGTTCTGGTAGAACCGCGTGACGGTTCGTTGCAGAGCCTTCGAGTTGACTTCCGAGAAGACAGGGAACTCATCTTTCCAGTCGGGAAGTCGGTAGTGGTGTTTGTACGCGGAACCGATGTTGTCGGCGTCCACGTTCTCGTACTCGTACAAGGTGTAGTTGTACGCTTGGCGATGAACGTCGATGTGTCGTTCCAGTTCAGCCGCTACCTCTTGTGTCGGATAGGCAGGGTAGCGGTGACTGTACTCCATCGCTGTCTCTTGATTAGGGATGTATTCACTTAATGGTTTGTATCCCTGCCTATCGGATTCAACCCCGGGGTCAAGCCCCGGGGCATTCTCCTAGACCGCTTGTAAAACTGGATACACACTGATTTCAGTTTCAAGCGACAAAAATTGCGCATCCTGAAGTACGGTGACTCGCCCCTCTTTCGCTACGGCATGTCGGATTCTCGAACGACGACGGTCCCGCCGATCCGGTCACCGACCCGCTGACGCTTATCAGAGATCGCGATGGCAATGAAGCCAACCAGATAGTAGAACAAGCCGTCGATGAACTCGAAAACGTTCCTGATGATAGCAGATCCAAGCGAGCACTCGCTACCATCTTCTTCGACGACCTTGATACCGAAAATTCGCTTGCCGACCGTGTATCCTTCCCAGAGGCCTTCGATCAGGAAACGATACCCCAACGAACCGACTATTCCGACGATGAGCCCCAGCGTCGAGAGGAGACCGCCGGCCTTGGCGCTCAGGAGCCCTCCCAGTGCCCCGAGAACGATCATCGGTACAAATATGATTGCCACCATAATTATCGAATCAATGAGTTGTGCCCCGATTCGGGCGCCGATGACATCGGTATCGTCTCGGTCAGGTTCCCAACTGGATTGTGACATGGTAGTTCGATGTATCAGAGCAGTCTTTCTTAAAGATTCCTCTTTCGTCCTGTCACGGGCCACTGGACCGCGCGAACACCGACACCAGTCCTCGCCGATCTCGGGAGTGACTCGTGCAAGCATGATTGACAGATAGGGACTGAAACTGACAATCCCCATACAGAACCTTTTTTCGATGTACCGTCCTTAAGGAGGTATGACCGACGGGCCCCACGTCCTGCTCACCAACGACGACGGCATCGACGCGACCGGCCTCCAGGTGCTCCGCGAGTCCCTGACCGAGATCGGATCGGTGACCGTCGTCGCGCCCCTCGACGATCGGAGCGCGGTCGGGCGGTCGATGTCCGAGACCGTCCGGATCCACGACCGCGATGAGGGGTTTGCCGTCGAAGGCACACCGGCGGACTGCGTCGTGGCCGGACTGGCCTCGCTCGCGCCCGAGACCGACCTCGTGATCGCTGGCGTCAACGGCGGCGCGAATCTGGGGGCCTACACGCTCGGCCGATCCGGAACGATCAGCGCGGCCGTCGAGGCAGCCTTCTGGGAGCGACCGGCGATCGCGGCGTCGATGTACGTTCCCGTCGAGGAGGATCGCTCGACGGCGGCAGTCTCGACCGAACCGGAGGCCTATCGCGAGGCGGTGCAGGCGACCCGCTATCTCGCCGAGTACGCTCCCGGGGCGGGCGTGTTCGATCGCGCGGGCTATCTCAACGTGAACGCGCCGGTGGCCGATGGTGACCCCGCGGGGATGGCGATCACACGCCCCTCGACGATTTACGATATGGACGCCGTCCGCGACGGCGAAACGATCTCGCTCGAGGATCACATCTGGGAGCGCATGGCCGCCGGCGACGTGCCCGATCCGGAGGGGACCGACCGGCGGGCGATCATGAACGGACGGGTCAGCGTCTCGCCGCTGACGGCCCCGCACACGACCGAGCGCCACGATGCACTCGACGATCTGGCGGCCGACTACCCGGCGTGATCGCCGGTCGTGGTCGAGGACTCGGTGGCATCG
>JBDGTN010000023.1:9900-13002 GCA_042216835.1 Halococcoides sp. | reverse complement strand
GGCGGCCGACTACCCGGCGTGATCGCCGGTCGTGGTCGAGGACTCGGTGGCATCGTCGCCCCCGGTGGTCTCGCCCGCCGATCGATCGGCGACATCGACCACGCGCTTGCCCTCGGCCCGGGGAATCACCCGCCGGTCGGCATTCTCGAACGATCGTGTGAGTTCGTCGCCCTCGAAGAGTCGATCGAGAAAGACCGCGAGCGCGGCGATTTCCGAATGTGGCTGGTTCGTGACGGCGACGTTGTGATCGGCCCGATCGTACACCTCGCGAGGGACCTTCCCGCCGCCCACGACGACCAGCAGGGGCCGATCGCGGTGGGCCGATCGGATGTCGTCGGCGACCGTCTCGATGGGTTCGCCGTACATCGTGAGGTGGACGATAGAGCCCTCGAAGGCGCGAATGCGACGGACGGGGTCCTCGACGACCGAGACCTCGAACGGCCCACCGAATCGATCGGTGATATCGACGACGGTCTCGCGGCGGCCCGCTGCGGCCGGTTCGAGCCAGAGGCAATCGGCCCCGAGCGCCCGCGCCGTCAGTCCGACGTGGGTGGTCGTGCGCTCGTCCCGGCCGGGCCGGTGGCCGATGCGACACACCGTGACCGACTCGCCGGGGAGACCGGCGTCGGATTGCTCTGGCTGGCTCGCGGTCGATCGCTCGGTCATTGCGAGAGTGCCTTCTCGATCGCCGCCGAGACGGTCTCGGCTCTGTAGGTCGAGGTGGCCTCGCCGTCGACGAAAATCGTCGGCGTCCCCCGGACGCCTTGCTGTCTCCCGCGGGCGCGATCGGCATCGATCGTCTCGGTATACCGTCGATTGGCCGCGGCCGACCGGACCGTCTCGGGGTCCGCTCCGACCTCGGTGGCGAGCGTGCCGTACAGCGACGGCCCGAGCGAGTCGTACTGCTCGAACAGGCCCTCCGCGAACGTCCAGAACGCCGTGTCTCCCTCGGTATCTTGCACGGCCCGGGCGGCGTTCGCGGCCGGACGGGACTGTTTGGAGACCGGAATCGGGAAGTCGTGGTGTTCGTACCGGATCTGGCCGTTGTCGACGTACTCCTTGACGCCAGCGGGGTATTCTTCGGTTGCGTACCGCGCACAGTGCGGACAGGCAAAGTCCGAGTAGACGGCGACGGTCACCGCCGCCTCGGGATCGCCACGAACGGGGGCGGGCAGGACGGCCTCGGCCGTTGTCGTCCCGGTATCGGTCGTCGTCTGGGTCGTCTCACTGCCGTCACACCCGGCGAGACCGGCGACGCCTGCGGCCACGACGCCACCCACGAACCGCCGTCGAGTCGTCCGAGAATCGTTCATACCAGTCGATGGGAGCCCCGGGATAAAAGCGACGGCATCGAGATCGCACCTCGACAGCAGGGGTTTTGGTCACCCCGGTGGTATCGCCGCCGTGCAGATCGTGGGCTATCGGCCCCGGGCCGACGATCCGGCCGTCCTCCAGATCGCCAGCGACGGACGGATCGAACGCGTCGCACTCGATCCGGGAACCGAGGTGGCGTACACGCTCGGTCGGCGGCACTGTGCCGGTCGCGTCGATGGCGACCGCCACGAGCCCTGCGATCGCGACAGCGTGCCCTACTGCGATCGACACACCGACCGCTGGCCGTGTGCCCGGTGTACCGGCGACTGCTCGCTCCCGCTCGACTCCTGTCGAGAGCCACACGCGATCTACCTCGCGGCGTTCGCCCCCGATCGGTTCAAGGTGGGCGTCACGCGCGACTGGCGCCTCGAACGCCGATTGCGCGAGCAGGGCGCCGATCGGGCGGCCCACCTCCGCACGGTCGAGAACGGCCGTCGCGCACGCCAGATCGAGGCCACCATCGCCGACCGGGTCGGCGACAGCGTCCGCGTCGCGTCGAAGATTGCCGGCCTCCACCGCTCGGTCGACCGCGAGCGATGGACATCGCTGCTCGATGCGTACACTGTCGAGGAGCGCTACGCGTTCGATTACGGGATCGATCTCGATCACCGTCCGGTCGGCGAGACGCTGGCGACGGGACGGGTCCGGGCGTGTGTGGGCCGAATTTGCCTGATCGACCGTGCCAACACGACCGTCGCGGTCGACCTGCGCGATCTGGTCGGATACGAGGTCGCGCCCGAACCGTCCGACCGCCACGGGCAGACCGACCTCGGGGCATTCGGCTGACCGGGGCGCTGACTCCTCGGCCGCCGAGTGGCGAACGTGCGCCCCCCCCCGCGGCGGTCGGACCCCGGCGAACAGAAAACACATACAGGTTCGTGGAGTCGCTCCACTCGTGCAACGCGAACGATATCTCGCGGCCGGGGTCGGAGTGCTCTGCCTCGTAGCGCTGCTCGCACTCCTCGTGATCCCGGGCGCTATCGCCGAATACGACACCGGACCGCCGAGTTCGCTGAACATCCAGGAGGTGACGGTCACGCCGGTAAGTGCCGACGGCAACGCCGCGACCTTCCAGTTCAACGTCTCCGTTCGCCACCGGGGCGGAACCGCGAACAACGTGACCGCGCTCGTCCGGGCCGTCGACGAGGACAACGGGCTGGTCGTGGCGACTGACCGGGTTCGAGTTGGCTCGGTAAGCGACACCGGGGAAGTGCGGGTTGGGCCGACGCTGACCGTCGAGCGATCCGGCAATTACGAGGTGACGGTGATCCTCTATCAGGACGGCCGCCGCGTCGACCAGGAACGCAGTGGTCTGAACAACGTCGGGGGCATCTCGCCGTCTCCGATCGCGTTCAAGCGGTTCGATTCCGGCGTCCAGACCATCGAGACGACGATCCAGTCGACCGACGGCGACCGCACCACGATCGGCGTCGGCGTCAGACTCTGGAACACCGGTGTCGAACCGGCCGGCGACGTATCGGTCGAACTCGTCGCGAGACAGCCCGATTCGAACGTCGTCGCCGATCGGACGACGATCACCGTCGAGACAATCGGACCGGGCGTGACCGTTCGACCGACCGCCCAGCTTCAGGTGCCGCCCGGATACGCCTACCGACTCGATGCGATCCTGAAACACGAGGGCGTCGTGGTGAGTTCGGCCACTTCGGTCGTCGACCTCGATCCCGAGCGGAAAGTCGACACGAACACCACGTTCGAAGATGTGAATTT
>JBDGTN010000023.1:0-9800 GCA_042216835.1 Halococcoides sp. | reverse complement strand
CGACGGGCGCAAAGGGCGACCGACAGGATGTCGGAACGACCGTCGAGGGGCCCGCTCCCGGCGTGCTGGCGGTCCTGGTGGCCGTGCTCGGGGTAGCGATCGCGATCCGATTCAGGGGTGATTCTCGATGACAGACACTGACGAGACACACGGCGGAACGGCATCGACCGGCGCGACCGACGACGCGACGACCGGGACGACGGATCAGCCGACGAGCGGTGCGGGCAATCAGCCGACGACCGGGGGGAGCGATCGCTCCGCGGACGCCAGCGGTGGGTCGGGATCCGACCCCGGGCGCCAGCGGGTGCTCAGATATCTGGAGTACGCCGCGCTGCTCGGGCTGGCGTTTCTGGCGCTGATCGCAGTGATCGGCGCGTACGTCAGCGCGACGACCGCGATCGATCTCTGGGTCAGCGGGCGGTTCAAATCGATCTTCCAGACGGCGTTCAACCTCGTCGTACTCGGACTCGTCGGGATCGGCATCTCGACCATCGTCCGCCGCCGGTTCGACGTTTGACCGCGATCATCGTCCGCGATTGTGCCCACTCGCCGGAAGACAACAACTGTTATGCGGGCCGGAACGAACCTCCGGTATGACGGTCATCGTAACGGACACACTCGATTCGCCCGGCCGCGAGCGCCTCCGATCGGCGGGCCACACCATCGAGATCGTCCCGGCCGACGATCGCTCGGCCCTGATCGACGCGATTCCCGACGCGACCGGTCTCGTCGTCGGTGCCGACCAGTCCGTCGACGCCGCCGTGATCGACGCCGCGCCCGACCTGCGCGTCATCGGCGTCCTCGGCGTCGACACCTCGAATATCGCCGTCGACACGGCGACCGATCGTGGCGTGCTCGTCACGACCGCGCCGCGGGCGTCGGTCCGGGCGACCGCGGAGTTCGCCGTCGGGATGACCTTCGCGGCAGTGCGGAAGATCCCCCAGGGCCATCGCCGCCTGCGTGGCGGCGAGTGGGCCAAGGGCGCGATCATCGGTCACGAACTCGATGGGAAGACGCTCGGCGCTATCGGCCTCGACGTGGTCGGCCAGGAGATCGCCCACCGACTCGTCGGCCTCGACATGGACGTGATCGCCTACGATCCCGGCGCGAGAGCCGATCAGGCCCGTCGCCTCGGCGCGGCCCTCGCCGACGACCTGGAGACGGTCCTTGAGGCCGCCGACGTGGTGTCGGTCCACGAGGGCCGCGGATCGCTCCCCACCCTCGACGGGGCAGCCTTCGATGCCCTCGACGGCGGATACCTGATCGACGTCACCGGCGGCGCAACGATCGACGAGAGCGCGCTCGCAACGGCCGTCGACGAGGGCGTCCTCGACGGCGCGGCGCTGGATGCCGTCGGGGAGTCGCCACTCCCCGCCGACAGCCCATTGCGCGAGGTCGAGAACGTCATCACGACGCCCGAGATGGCCACGGCGGCCCGACCGGCCCCGATGGGTGCGGCCCGCCGGATCGCCGACCGCGTGGCCGACGCACTCGCTGGCGACCGCGTCCCGCAGGCGCTGAACACGCCCTCGATTCCCGAAGACCAGTATCCCACGGTCGAACCCTACGCCGACCTGGCCGAGACGGCGGGCCGGATCGCCGTCCAGTTGCTCGCCGATCCCATCGACGAACTCACGATCACGTTCGCCGGCGAGATTGCCGAGGAGGATATCGACATCGCCGCCGCGGCCGGTTTCGCTGGCGCGCTCGACGCACTCGGCCACGATGCCAGCGATGTCAACGCGCGCGACGTGGCTCGCGAGAATGGCGTCGATATCGCCGTCGAGACCGCCAGCGAGGCCGAAGACTTCCGGAATCTCGTGACGGTCACGGCCCAGGCGGGCGACGACGCCGCCAGCGTCAGCGGGACGCAGTTCGCCGACGGCGAGAGCCGGATCGTCCGGATCGCGGACTACCGCGTCGAAGTCGTCCCGTACGGCACGATGATGCTCGTCCACAACGACGATCGGCCGGGTGTGATCGGGACGATCGGAACGATCCTCGGCGAATACGATGTCAACATCGCGGGCATGTTCAACAGCCGCGAGACCGTCGGTGGCGACTCGATGACGGTCTACAATCTCGACGAACGGCCGGGCGATGCGGTCGTCGAAGACATCCTCGCCGACGACCGTGTCGAGGACCTCGATCTCATCTCGCTGGACCTCTAGGGTCGCCACGGAACCCGACGGATCGAACGGTGCGAGACCTCTGACGGGTCGAACGATGCGAAATCCCTGACCAGTCGAACGGCGGGTAATCTCTGACTGGTCGAACGGTGCACCGCGAAAGGGTGGAAAAAACAGCGCTACTGAGCGGGCGGTGTTGCGCCGTCACCGATCGATCGCTTGACCTGGAGCGCGGCGCTCGCGGCCAGTCCGCGGGCGAACTCCCGGCACTGTTCGTCGTCGATTTCGATCCCGTCCTCCGGCGTGTATCCGCCGCTGACGGGCGCGCCGACCGGTGGCTGAACGGCGACCGTGGCCACCGGGCCATTGCCGCCATCGGTGAGTTCCGATCCCACCACGAAATCGCCGGGAAGGAGGTCACGAGTCGCCGACGCGACGGATTCGATCTCCTCTCGGAGGCGGTTCCGCTCGGCAGGCGAGAGCGTTACGTCTTCGTCGTCTTCGAACGACACGTTCCCGTACATTCGTTCCCCCATCGTAGGGGCGAACCGCGTATAAGTGTCCCGCCCTCGTGGCGACCGTATCGACCCGCACCTCGGTTCACCCGAGGAGGCGCTCGGCGTGGCCCACCGCCGCGAGCACGAGTGCCGCCCGGACGGTGTCGGCGGGGTCGACCTCGCTGGTGACGACCGTGGGCGACCGATTCCACTCGCGATCCGGTCGGAGCCGACGCGCGTGCTCGATGCCCTCGCGAACCCGGCGTTCGACGGCGGCGGGGTCCGGGCCTTCCTCCTCGTAGAAGACACCCGCACCGCTCGCGGTCCGGTCCCACCCGATCGCCGCGGCCACGGGCTGGTCGGCCACCGGCGCGACGGTCGCCGAGGCCCGGACGACGGGCACTCCGCCGCCGGTCGGGCCGATGTCGGGCAGGGTCTCGCAGCGTTCGATCGTCGCGTCGGGTGGCACGACAGAGGAGAGATCGATCAAATTGTAGTCGTGGGCGTCGACGGCCGCGAGCGCGGCGTCGAACGCGGCGGTCGCGGTCGGCCCGCGACCGGTCGCCGAGACCACTCGGATCGTCTCCATACCTGCCGTGGGCCATCCGACCCGGAATCCGTTTCGGTTCGGCCCGCCAGCGAGCCACCTCGCCGGCAGTACGCTCAAGGCGCCACGGCCCGGAGAGGGCCCCTATGCACGGGGGGAGCGACGCACCTGGCCGACGGGAGCGCGTGTCGGTTGGCCTCGGGCCGAGCGAGGGAGGGGTGGGCTGATGTGTGGAATCGTCGCCGTCGCGGGTGCCGGCGACCGGACGCGCGAGGTGCTTCTCGACGGCCTCGAACGGATCGAATACCGGGGCTACGACTCGGCGGGACTCGCGATCGCCGACGACGACCTCCAGGTCCGCAAGCGGGCCGGATCGGTCGCCGATCTGGCAGGCCCCGCCGACGACCTCCCCCGGGGCGGTGCGGTCGGGATCGGGCACACCCGGTGGAGCACGCACGGCGCGCCGACCGACGCGAACGCCCACCCACAGGTCGACTGCGCGGGGCGGGTCGCAGTCGTCCACAACGGCATCGTCGAGAACGCCGCTCGGTTGCGATCGACGCTCGTCGAAGCGGGACATTCGATCGAGAGCGAGATCGACACGGCGGTGATCCCGCATCTGATCGAAGACGAAATTTCCGCCGGAGCGGACGCCGTGGTCGCGGTTCGGGCGGCTGTCCGCCGTCTCGACGGGACGTTCGCCATCGCGGTCGCGATCGCCGGCTCCGATCGCGTGATCGGCGTCCGCCACGGAACGCCCCTCGTCGTCGGCATCGGCGACGGAACGACGTATCTCGCGAGCGACGTGCCCGCCGTCCGCCCGCACACCGACCGCGTCTGTCACCTCGTGGATGGCGACGTGGTCGCGATCGGGCCCGGATCCGATCGCGTGACGGGCCTCGACGGGCGTTCACACGAGCGTCCCGTCGAGACCGTCGACTGGGAGTCGAACGCGACCGGGCTGGGCGCCTACGATCACTATATGCGAAAGGAGATCGACGAACAACCCCGCGTGGTCCGCCAGAGCCTCGCCGGCCGGATCGAGGATGGACGGGTCGATCTCGATCTGGAGGTCCAACCGGATCGCGTCGCCCTCGTCGGCGCGGGGACGAGCTATCACGCCGCACGCTTCGGGGCCCGTCGATTCCGCGCCGCCGGAATGCCCGCGACGGCCGACATCGCCAGCGAGTTCGCAACCGAACCGCCGCCGATCGAGGATGCGCTCGTCGTAGCCATCACCCAGAGCGGCGAGACGGCCGATACGCTTGCCGCGCTCGACGCCGTCGAGGCCGACACCGTCGCCATCACGAACGGTGCGGGATCGACGGTCACGCGGGCGGCCGATCACACGCTTCTGATTCGGGCGGGCCCCGAGGTCAGCGTCGCCGCGACGAAGTCCTTTACCACGTCGCTGGTCACGCTCGACCTGCTGGTTCGCGATCTGACGGGCGTCGAGACGGCCGGGCCGGCGATCGATGCACTCGGCGATCTGCCGGAGCAGATCGAGTCGGTGATCGACGAGTCGGCGGCCGCCGCGGTCGCCAGCGCGATCGCCGAATCCGCGGCCTACATCTTCCTCGGGCGTGGCCTCCTGGTGCCGGTCGCGCTGGAGGGCGCACTCAAGACGACCGAACTCACCTACGAGCACGCCGAGGGGTTCCCCGCGGGCGAGTTCAAACACGGCCCGCTCGCACTGGTGAGCGAGTCGACGCCCGTGATCGCCGCCGTGACGGGCGACGGCGACCACGCCCGAAAGATCGTCACGAACATCGAGGAGATCGCCGCCCGCGGCGCGCCGATCGTCGCGGTGACCGACGGCGAGAGCGACATCGGTCGCGTGGCCGATCACGTGCTGACGATCCCGACAGCGCCCGATGGCGCCGCGGCCGTGCTCGCCACCGTCCAGTTGCAGTTGCTGGCCTATCATCTCGCGCGCGACCTGGATCGACCGATCGATCGACCGCGCCACCTCGCGAAAAGCGTTACCGTCGAGTGATTGTCGCCGACCGAACGCCTTTGGGCGTTCCGGCCGATGAGCCGCTATGACCACCGTCTCGGCCGGCGATCTGCAGGTCGGTCCCGGCCAGCCCCCACGGATCGTCGGCGTGTTGAACGTCAGCGAGCGCTCGCCATACGATCCGAGCGTGCACACCGACCCGGCGAGTGCCGCCGAACACGCCGTCCACCTCGCACGGGCAGGGGCCGACGTGATCGACGTTGGACTCGAATCGGCGAATCGGCGGTACGAGACGCTTTCGGCCGCCGAAGAGCGTGATCGGCTGGAAATCGCCCTCGATGTCGTCGACCGCGTGCAGGCCGATGTCGCCTTCTCGATCGAGACGCGCTACGCCGAAGTGGCTGCCGCTGCCCTCGACGGCGGGTTCACGATGGTCAACGACATCTGTGGCTTCGCCGACCCCGAGATGGCCGCGGTCTGTCGAGAACGGTCGGCGGCGGTCGTGAAGATGGCCGGTCCGGACGATCTCGACCGGCCGGGCGTCGTCGAGGCGATCGACTGGGAGAGCGAACGCTCGCCGGCGTGGGTCGCCGACGCCGACCACGTCGATCGCACCTACGCCGCGCTCGAACGCGGGCCGCTGACCGATCAGACGATCGTCGATCCAGCGTTCGGGCGGTGGTCCGACGACCAGACGCTCGAACAGGATCGCACCCTCCTCGATCGACTCGGGGAATTTCGTGCCCTCGACCGACCCATCCTGGTTTCGCTGCACCGGAAGTCGTTTCTCCGGACGCTGTGCGATCGCTCGACTGAGGAGGCGCTGCCGGTCAGTCTGGCGGCGACGGCACTCGCGGTCGCCCGCGGCGCGGACCTGGTTCGCACACACGACGTGGAGGCGACCGCCGACGCCGCGAGGATCGGCGCGGCGTTCTCGGGGACCCCGGCGGCCGATCTCGACCGAGAGATTCGCGAGCGGACGATCGACTCGATTCGGGCGGCCGAACGCGAGTGTCGGCGCGTGGGAGCCGAGTCCGATCGCGCCGACGAGATGGTCGCCCGGACGGTCGACATCGCGGTCGACGAACAGGCCCGCGAGCGCCTCGCGGCCGCCGCGCCCGAGGCCGGCGTGACCGTCGCCGCAGGGCCCGACGGGACCCTCCTCTCGGGGTCGCCCGCGGCGTTCGAACGACTGGCCGATGCGGTCGACGCGCCGGCCGATCTGGCCGACGATCTCGCGTGGCTCGCCGACGCCCTCGGGACCGATCCGACCGCCGTGATGGATCGCGTCCCCGTCGAGTAATGCTACCGGCCAGGAGTCCGTGAGCAAGCAAAGAGGAGATTGTGCGATTCAGGCCTTCCCCATCCGAGCAGACACCAGCGAGGTCGTTCGTGTATCCGATAGTCCAACCCCGGTCGCTTTTCGTCGGTCCGGTCCTCCTGCTGGTATGGACGCGACTGTCGCGATCGAGAGGGACCGATGATGGATCCCGAGACCTGGCTCCCGGTCTACGAGTCGATCCGCGCTGATTTCGGCTACGACCGCGCGGCCGATCGGGCCGCCCGCGATCGCCTCGCCGACCTCGCGGCGGGGGCCGACCCGCAGGCCGCGCTTTTGCTCCTCGACGGTCGGGTCGCAATCGTCGGGCCGGCGGGCGATCCAGTCGAGGAGTGCCGGGCGGTCGGCCCCGACCGGATCGTCGTGGTCTCGTCGGCGACGCAGTCGCTGCTGGCGGCGGATATCCCGATCGATCTGGTCGTGACCGACCTCGACGGCACGCCCGAGGCGGTGGTCAAGGCGGCAGATGGCGGCGTTCCGGTCGCGGTCCACGCCCACGGCGACAACCGCGACGCGATCGATCGGTGGGTGCCCCAGATCCCGATCGACCGACTCGTGCCGACCACCCAGGTCGAACCGCGCGATCCCGTCCTGAATCCGGGCGGGTTCACCGACGGCGACCGGGCGGCCTTTCTCGCCGATCACGCCGGGGCCGACCGCCTGCGATTTCCGGGATGGGACCTCGACCCCGCCTTCGAGACGGCCGCGACCGACCTGAAGGCGCGCAAACTCCGGTGGGCGGCCCGCCTGCTGGCCTGGCTCGAACGCCGTCGTGACGAACGCTTCTCGATTCTCGACGACCGACGAGACGCACTCGACCGACCCGAACCGCTCGGGTGAGACGGTCGGACGGCGTCCACCGGTCACTCACCGGTGTCGATTCGGACGGTGAGATACCGTGCGAACTGCAAAATAGCGGCGGCGAGGAGACCGAATCCGAGTGGATACGCCACGCCGTACACGCCGGCCTGGAGGGTGTCGACGCCGACTTCGATCCCGGTTGTGGTCGTCGATCGAATAAGAAGACTGCCCATGACGCTGACCGCGGCGTAGCCGCCAGCGACCGATATCGCGGCGAACAGGGCATCCTCGGGCGCCCCGTCGCGGCGGCCGTTCCGGAAGGTGGCGATCCCGCCGGCGATCAGGCTCATCGCCATCGGGATCGAGGTATAGGCGGCGAACTTCAGCGTCGAGATGTCCGCCTGGTCGAGCGCCTGAATCGAGACGTCCTCGCCGACAGCCGGAACGTGGTGAGCGCTGTAGACCAGAAATCCGACATACGTCAGGAGCCGACCGATGGAGAGGTCGATCGATTCGGCGGTCAGGACCACCACCGCGAGCGTGAGAACGTACGCCCCGACCATCGCCCCGGCCCCGATCAGGAGTGACTCCTGTACGTCGAACGTCCGCGCCCGTTCGCGGAGAACCTCGACCGCCGCGACGACCGGACTGGTCTCGGAGGTTGCCATGTGCACACCACCCACGACGAGCGCAAAAGCGTTCCGGCGGGGTCGATCGCAACGGTTTCGATGGCCACCGCTCTACTCGCCACGATGAGTGATCTCGCCGTCGTCGTCGCCAAACCCCGGGCCGAATCGGCGATCGAGGCCTGCCGATCGGCGGGCGTCTACGACGAGGATCGATCCGTCCGCGAACACGGCACCGACGCCGTCGCCGTGCCGGTCACCGCAGTCCCCGACATTCCCCACCGCGAGGTGGTCCATCAGGCCGGACCGGCCCGCGAGCGCACGCTCGCCGACCGCCTCCGGGCGCGCGGCTGGACCGACGACGAGATCGATCGCGCACCGTCGTCGTGGGCCGTCCTCGGATCGGTGATTCTCGTCGCCGTCGGCGACACGCCCCGGCCCCGGGAACTCGGCGCCGCACTGCTCGATCTCCACCACGAGGCCGATACGGTCTGTGCCCGCAAATCGATCGATGGCCCCCACCGCGACCCCTCGATCGAGGTGATCGCGGGATCGGGCGACACCGAAACGGTCCATCGCGAGCACGGCATCGACTACGCGATGGATGTCGCCGAGGTCATGTTCTCGCCGGGCAACAAGGCCGAGCGAGCGCGCATGCAGGACGTGGTCGAGGCGGGCGACGAGGTGCTGGACATGTTCGCCGGGATCGGCTACTTCACATTGCCGATGGCTGCCGGCGGTGGGGCCGTCACGGCCGTCGAGCACAACCCGACGGCGTTCCGCTACCTGCTGGAGAACGCCCGGTCGAACGATCTGGACGACCGGATCGCGCCCTATCGGGCGGACTGCCGGGACGTGGCCCCATCGGTCACGGCCGACCGGGTGGTGATGGGCCACTACGACGCCCACGAGTACCTCGATGCCGCACTCGCCGCGCTCGGACCCGGGGGCGTGATTCACTACCACGAGGCGACGCCCGCCGACATCGGCATCGACCGGCCGATCGACCGCCTCGACGCGGCGGCGGCCGATTCCAACCGCTCGGTCGAGATGCTCGACCACCACTGCGTGAAATCATACAGCGAGGGCGTCGATCACCTCGTCGTCGACGCACGGATCGATTGACGTGGCGACTCTCCGGTGGTGATACTGTCGGACACAAGTCCGTGAGCAATCATGTAGGTATTTTTGCGATTCACGACGTTACGCACCCGAGCAGAGAACGAGCGTGTCCAATTTCTTGTGTCCGGCAGTATGAGTCTGGCTGATCGGCGCCGGAACGGGGACCTGTCGGGTGCGGGAACCTATATGGGGATGGAGTGCTATTGTTGCGGTATACGAATTCAGGTGGCGGAACCTGGGCCACCCGGCGGGACCGAACCGGACGAGCCACGACCCCCACACAACTGCACTTCCATGGACACCGATCGAATACTGACGACGGACCCACCGAGCGACCGAACAGCATCGATCACTGGCGTGGTGTCGGCGGTCGACTGGAAACGGCGTCGGTCAGGGATCACACGGGCGATGGACGATCCGAAACGAGCGGAACGTCGAGGCTGGGGACGACCGGGAGCGACCCACGATGCGACCGGCCCAGGCGTTCCGGCCCGGGTCGAGCGCCTCCCTGGCAGCACCTGGTCGAGCCACCGTGTGAGAGGAGGGGAGATCCCACCAGTGGCTCGATTCATGGCGTCGAGAGTGCCGGACAGATTCGATCTGCTCGCAGCAGTCGGTGGTCTCGGCGAGGGCGTGGTGCCGTTCCGGTGGGGCCCCACCGGCGACGAGACGGGTGGGTGGCCAGGAGAGGCGCCGTCCCGACCGGTGGCCACGGCGAACCACCAGTCCGGAGAGGAATCGGAACAAGCAGTCGGGGATGCACGAAGATCGGCGTCCCGATC
>JBDGTN010000005.1:0-24344 GCA_042216835.1 Halococcoides sp. | reverse complement strand
GCTGGTAGTCCGGTGACTGGACTGCAAACCTGAAACTCCCACCGCTCGGGATTCCGTCGCCTTCAGGCGGAAAAGGATGTCAACTCTCTTGAACGTCGCGCGATCGATCGGTGACCGTCGACTGTTCGATCGGCGCGCTGGCCGTCGTCGGTGTCTTCGGCGAGGGCGGCCGGACCGTTCGACCGGGCCAGTACGACGTGGCCATCAGGAAGAAAATCGGCACCGTGACCGTCGAGTGACTGGCGTCCGCCCGACTCTCGACCGCCGTTGGTTTCCTTCTCGCGTCGGTAACAATAGCCCCGATCGAGACCGAAAATTTTTCACGTTGGAGATGCTATTGATTTTACAATGGTGGCGGGTGTGACCGACCGTATTCGAGCGATCCCACCTGTCGTCGTCCGGGGAGCGTTCGGTACGGTCGTCGCACTCGTCGGTCTCGAACTCTTCGTCGCGACGGCACTCCGCCTCGGATCGCTCGACGGTCCGGTGGCGTACACGCTCGGCGGTCTCGTCCCGGTCGGACTGGCGACCCTGCAGATTCTCGCCGGTGGAGCCGTCGTGGCCAGCGATTTCGATCGCCACGAGGCGAGTCTGCTCGGGGTATGGTATCTCGGCGGCATCGCAGTCGCGCTCGCGGTCGCTCTCGCAGCCGTGACCCGACTGGGGGTCGATCCGCTCGCCGCGCTGGGTCACCCGGTCGTCGTCGGTAACCTGACCGGTGGTGGCGTGGGCGGCCTGTTCGTCGGCCTGTATGCGGTTCGCAGCGAGCGTCACGCCGACGAACTCGCGACCGAGCGTGCTCGACTGGCCTCGGAACACGAACAACTGGTCTTGCTCAATCGGATCGTCCGCCACGACGTGGTCAATCACCTTCAGGTTATCGCGGGCGTCGCCGACCAGATCGACGATCACGTCGACTCCGACGCCGAGAGCGCAGTCGCACGCCTCCAGCGAACGACCGACGACGCCATCGAGTTGACCGAGCGAATGCGAAAGTTCGTGGATATTTTCGCGGGAGACGCCGACCGCGACCGGCGCGCGATCGACCTGGGGCGAGTCCTCTCGGCCCAGGCCGAGAACGCCCGGGATGTCTTCCCCCAGGCCGAGATTCGACTGGGACCCTACCCCGATGTCGAGGTGCTCGCCGACGAGTTGCTCTCGACGATATTCCACAACCTCATCACCAACGCGATCAAACACAACGACGGCGATCCGACCGTCGAGATCAGCGGATCGGTCACGGACGATCGCGTTCGCATTCGGATCGCCGACGATGGACCCGGCGTAGAGCCGGGCCGCATGGACGGCCTGCTCGAACGCAACTATGCCCCCGACGGGAGTTCCGAGGGCGTTGGTCTCTATCTGGTCGCGACGCTGGTCGACCACTACGACGGCGACGTCTGGGTCGAGCGCAACGACCCCCGCGGCAGTGTCTTCGTGGTCGAACTCCCGGTGGCCGACGCGGTCGACCGCGATGGCGACCGACCCGATCGAGCCCTCAGGGAACGATCGCCCCAGAACGGCAGGTGAGCAGTGCATACCCTCGTGGGCGTGCCGATCGTGAGATTGAATCTCGCGGATCGCATAGGCACAGATAGTGAGCGATCGCAGCCGCGCCCTCGACGCGACGATTTTCGGGGTGGACGTGCAGTCGGGTGATATCCGTGGCTCGGCCCCCCGGTACGCGCTGGCCGAACTCGACAGCGATATCGACCGATCGACCGTGAGTCGCCGCCAGTTGTTCGGCCGGATCGAATCGGTCGAGCCAGCGATCGTCGCGACTGACAACGTCTACGAACTCGCGAGCGATCGCGACGCTCTGGTCGACCTCTTGAGAAGCCTGCCCGAAACGACGCGACTCGTTCAGGTGACGGGAGGCCCCGACCCCGAACCACTCTCGCGGGTCGCCGGTCGCCACGATGTACCGTACGGCAGCGACCCCATGGCCGAGGCGACCGCGAGCGCCCGACTGGCCGCTGCAGGCGTCGGAAGCGTCGTCTCGGCATTTACCGATCGCACCCGCGTGAAAGTCTCGCGCGGTCGATCGCCCGGCAAGGGTGGGTCGAGCGAGGATCGATACACCCGGCGGATCCACGGATCGGTCAAGCGTCGCGCCCGCGAGATCGGCGACACGCTCGATGCCGCCGGGGTGGACTACGACCGCGAGGTCACCGAGAAATACGGCGGGTTCGCGAACGCCGTCTTCACCGTCGAGGCGACGCCCGACGAGATCCCGGTCTCGACGGGCCGTGCGGGCGACGTTCGCGTCGAGATGGAACGGGAACGCGGTGACGGCCTCACGTTCGATGCGCTCACCCAGCGCCGCGATCACGTCGTGGTCGGAATCGATCCCGGAACGACGACCGCGATGGCACTGGTCGACCTCGACGGCGAGGTGATCGACGTTACCTCGACGCGATCGATCGACCGCGGCGGCGTCATCGAGTGGATCGTCGACCGGGGCCGACCGGTCATCGTCGCCGCGGACGTGACGCCGATGCCCGAGACCGTCGAAAAAATCCGGCGGAGCGTCGAGGCCGCGGGCTGGACGCCCACCAGCGACCTCCCCATCGACGAGAAAGCCCACCGAACCCGCGAGCATCCCACCGACGACGACCACCAGCGCGATGCCCTAGCGGCCGCACTGTTCGCACTCGACGACCATCGCGATCAGATCGATCGAATCAGCGCGAAGATCCCCGCCGACCGGGATCGGGGGGCGATCACCCGTCGCGTCCTCACCGAGGAGACGAGCGTCGAGGCCGTCCTCGACGATCTGCGTGCCGATTCGGGCGAATCGACCGCGGGGCCCACCGGCGCCGACTACGAGACGCGCCGGCGGGCGGACGAACTCGCCGAGCGCGTCGAGGAACTCGAGGCCTACGTCGCGGACCTCGAATCCGAACTCGCCGATCGCGACGACCAGATCGACACCTACGAGCAGAAACTCCGCAAGGCCCGCTCGGACGAACGCACCGATGTGCGCGAGCGCCGGGAAGTGAGTCGGCTCGAACGCGAGATCGACCGTCTGGAGCGGGCACTCGACGAGGAACGCGAACGGGTCGAAACCCTCGAAGGAAAACTCGAGCGACTGAAGGCACTCTGGAAACTCGACCACGACGACTTCGCCGAGGTGAATCGCGAGGCCAGTGCGGAGTTGACCCCCGTGAAGGTCGTCGAGAAGTTCACGACCGAAGCGATCCGCGACGCCGACGACCGATTTGGGCTGGCCGAGGACGATGTCATCCTGTTCCGGGACGCCACCGGTGCGGGGGCCTCGACGGCCCGCTTTTTGGCCGATATCGGTCCGCGACTCGTGTTGCGGACGGGTGGCCTCTCCGATCAGTCCGACCGCGTCCTCTTCGAGGCCGAGATTCCGATCGCGCCCGCCGACGCCGTGACCGTCCAGGAGGTCGACGAACTCGCCGTCGCTCGCGAGTCCGAGATACAGGCGGCGATCGACGAGTGGGAATCCTACGCCCGCGAGCGCCGCCGCGAGCAAAACGCCGCGATGGTCGAGCGCCTGATCAGCGAGCACCGGGCGTCCGGTTCAGGCGGGTGAACTGCACATCGGTCTGACGCGCAGTCTCGACGAGTTCCGCGAGCGCCGACCGATAGGAGAGCAACTTCAACTTCGGCCCGTCCACGTCGAACGGCCCCTGGGTCATGATGCGTGCGACATCCTCCTCGCCAGTCAACAGGCGCTCCCAGTCGGCGTAGGTCCCCGCAATCGAGACGCCAAATTCGACCGATTCGGGGTCCTCGACACGATTCGCCCCCAGACACGCACCATCCTCCAGTTCGAGCAGGAGGTGCATCGGCCCCTCCGGGAGGTGCTCGTCGGACTCGATCGTCAGCAGGATGTCACCGTCGAAGGAGACACCCCAGCCTTTCGCGTGCTCGGCGAACGCGTCGTTGTGTTCGAGGCGGTCACGGAACTCGTCAGTCCAGGAATCCAGATCCTCAGGCCACCGACACGGCATTATCTAGCCACAGCGGGTCCACGCCTATGGGCGTGTCGGTCTCGAATTCCGCTGAGCGAGACCACAGCGAGGACAGCACCTACGACTCGTTGCGGGAGAGCCGTGCCTTCGTGATCCTGGTGTTTTCGACCTCGTCGATCCGGATTTCAAGGCCGTCGTAGGTGATGATCTCGCCCTCTTCGACGAGGCGGCCCGCCCGGTTGAACACGAAGCCAGCGATGGTCTCGAACTCCTCGCCCTCCGGGATCTCGACATCGAGTGCCTCGTTGACCTCCTCGATGTTGACTTCGCCTTTGACGACGATAGTGTCGTCGTCGACGACCTCGATGGGTTCTTCTTCCTCGCCTTCGAGGATCTCGCCGACGATCTCCTCGGTGAGGTCTTCGATCGTGACGATTCCTTCGGTCGTACCGAACTCGTCGATGACGACGACCATGTGAAGCCGCCGATCGCGCATTTCGGTGAGCAACTCGTCGACGTTTTTCGACTCGGGGACGTGCAACGTCGGTTCGATGAGATCCGAGAGGGCCGCGTCGTGCTCGCCGTAATCCCGATCGCGCACCAGATCGCGAATGTTGACGACGCCGATGATGTTGTCGAGACTGCCCTCGTAAACCGGCATTCGCGTCCGCCCCGACTGGACGCAGGTTTCGATGGCGTCCTCGACCGAATCGTCGGTCGAGATCGCCGTTACGTCGAGACGGGGCGTCATGACCTCCTTGGCGATCGTATCGTTGAATCGAAGCGTACGCTGGAGCATCTGGCGCTCTTCCTCGTCGAAGACGCCCTCGCGCTCGCCAGTCTCGATGAGACTCTGGATCTCCTCGCGAGTCACATACGAGGTCTCGATCGCGGTCTCCGACCCGGTGATCCAGGAAATGATCGATGTGATCCGGTCGAAGAAGATCACGGCCGGCATGAGGACGTACTCGGAAAGCTGCAGCGGGCGCGAGATGGTAATCGCCCACGATTCGGTGTTCTCGACGGCATAGGATTTGGGCGCGATCTCTCCGAAGATCAGGACGAGCGTCGTGATCAGGGCGGTCGCGACGGCGACACCGATGCCCTTGGTGAGATAGTTCGTGATCAGGCCCGTCGCGATCGACGACATCGCGATGTTGACGACGTTGTTGCCCACGAGGATCGTCACCAGCAGTTTGTGTGGGTCTTCTTTGAGTGTCGAGAGGCGCTTCGCGCCGGGAATACCGTCCTCGATCAGGCCGTTCACCCGGTGGGACGGAATCGAGAACATCGCGATCTCCGAGGAGGAGAAAAACGCCGAGAGCACGAGCAAGACCGCGACGGTGGCGACCCCGCCGGCGGTGATCACCCACTCGGGAGCGACATCCATCAATCCCGTCTGAAGAACCGCGAGCGCATCCATCGGAGTGGGAATTCTCGCGGCCCGGAATTAAGGGTTGTCCTCGCCGAGCGCGTCGGTGGGTCCAGCGACGCCGCCCGATGGGCGTGTCCACGATCCCCGCTCCCCCCCCCCTCGCGATCGACTCAGCCGGACCGAGAGCCCTATGTTGCGGGCCCGTCGTGACCCGGTATGGGCTCCGTCGAGGCTGCGATCGCGGCGATCGAGCGTGGCGAGGTGGTGATCTACCCCACCGAGACCGTCTACGGGCTTGGAGCGGACCCGCTCGATCCGGACGCAATCGAACGCGTCTTCGCGGCCAAATCCCGCGATCGCGACCGACCGATATCGATGGGTGTTCCCGATCTGGCGACCGCCGAACAGTACGTCCGTCTCGACGAGCACGAGCGGGCGTTCGGCGAGCGGTTCCTGCCCGGCCCGGTGACACTCGTTGCCCGGAAGCGATCGATCGTTCCGGACGCCCTGACCGGGGGTCGCGACAGGGTGGGAATACGCGTTCCCGATCACCCCCGGGCCAGAGACCTCCTCGGGAGGGCGGGGCCGCTGACCGCGACGAGTGCGAATCCGAGCGGCGATCCAGCGCCGACGACCGTCGCCGAAATCGACCGCGAAATCGAATCGGCCGCCGCGGCGGTCCTCGACGGCTGCGCGGGGTCGGGCGATCCCTCGACGGTCGTCGATCTCACCCGCGACGAGATCATCCGCCCGGGCGCAGATGCCGACGCAGTTCGCGAGTGGCTACAGTCCCAGAAGTGAGCGCACCGATCGGGTGGGCGTCCCGCAGGTCTCGCTGAACTCGCAGGACTCGCATTTCGCGTCGGCAGACGCACGCGCTGGCGGGCCATCCATCGCCGCGATCGTCCGCTGGACCTCGCGATACCGGCCGCGTCGGCGCGCTCCAACCGATATCCGACGGATCACGCCCGCAGCGGGGTAGGCCACGACGCCGTGGTCGATCGACCGTCCCTCGCGTTCGGCCAGCGCGTGCGCGGCGGCAGTCGCTCGAACCGATTGGGGATCGTATACGCCGGTCTCGGGCGGCGATCCCGCGCTCACGAGCACCGGTTCGGGCGGATCGGCGAGGACGGCGTGGACGACGCCGCGCGCATCCCTCCCCTCCAGATAGACCCCGGTCTCGGGTGGATCAAGGACCGCCTCGAAGCGATCGACGCGCTCGCGAGCGGTCGCCATGCGGTCGACCCACGTCTCGGGATCGACCGTCAACGGGGCCGCCACGCGGGCCGAGCGGTCGGCGAGCAGGCGATCGAGGTCGTCGGCGAGTGCCCGTCGGCGCTCGACCATATCGGGAGCGGATCCGGTCTCGCTACGCTCGTGATAGTACTGCTGACGCGGACAGTACGCCGTCCGTTCGAGATCGCGAAACGTCGCCACGAGTGACCGATCGACCCCGGGGGCCGGGAAGCTTGCGATCGGACACGCTCCGATCGATCAGGGATCTCGGATCACAAGTCGTGAACGATAAGCAGGGGGCGCCCGAATACGGTGATATGAGCAGCGGGAGCGGGGCGGGCCTCGTCGGCGGGTTGATCGTCGATCTCAAGCGGTTGCACGAGACCTGGATGGAGATCCGCTATCCCAGGCAGCTGAACGCCGATCAGTCGGTGCTGGGCAAGTGGAAGCCCACGACGACCGCCGGGACCGTCGCCTATCGGACGTGGGCCGCGATCGGGGCCCTCGTGATCGCCATGCTGTACCCGCTGGTCCTCGCGGGCTACGTGATCCGGTATCAGGCGATCAAACTCGACACGCTGACCACCCGGATCGGCCTGATCGGCGTCGTCGTCCTCGCGGCGATCGTCTGGGGCGCCCTGAGCCTGATCGTCAAATTCGAACTCGGTGTCGTGGCGGGCGGCGTCATCGCCGTGATGGTGGCGAGCGTCGTCGCCGTCCTCGCCGCCGGGGGAGCCTACCTCAGCGCGACCTACGGCGGTCGCGTTTCGACGGTCGCGATCGCGTACCCCCTGGCCGTGACCGCGTTCGTCCTGCCGCCCGTCGTCGCCGCGCTGTTCTATCAGCCGGTCTACGATGTGATCGAACCCACGAGCGCCTCGATCGCCGCCTGGGGCCGGGCGAACGTCCTCGCGCCGCTCGGCGTGAAAGACTGGGTCGTCCGACGGTTCGATCTGGAGGGCGCGACCATCGTGGTGCTGTGGCTGTTGCTATCGGTGCCGGTCGGGTGGCTGCTCGGCCTGGTCGCGACGCTCGCGGCGTTCGTCCGGGCGGAGGAGTGAGACCACTCACGACCAGTGCGACCCGGCGAGCGACGGGACCGCTCACTCCGCCAGCGCCTGCTCGACCTGCGCTCGATCGATCGCAACGCCGTCGGGCCCCACCCACAGGTCGGCGACGACCGGGACCGCAACGGCCGCGACGAGGGCTGCAGGGCCGTCGATCGCTCCCTCGACCGTCACCCGGTCGGCGTCCACCGCGTCGGCGACCGTCCGCGCCGCCGTTCCGACCTCCGCGTGGTCGCCCTCGCCGATCGCGGGCGTCGCTGGATCGACGGATTCGGGCGGTTCGACCGGATTTTCCCCCCAGAGGTGGCGTTCGAAGCCGATCGCCTCGCCTGGCGGGTCGGCACCGTACCGGACGGTTCGCCCCGACGGGTCGGCATCGATCGCGTGACCGGTCGGCGCGAGCGCCACGTCGGCCGCCTCCACCTCGACGGTGACGGTCGCCCCCAGACTCCAGGCCGCGAGCGTCCCGAGCACGGTCGGTAACGCGGGCCCCTCGCGATCGACGACGGCGAGCGTCCCGCCCCCGCGGAGGCCGTGCTGGTGGAGCAAGTGCGCACTGCGATGGGCGAGATCGACGACGCTCTCGGCCGCCAACTCGCGTTCTGTGCCGGCGTACCCGCCCCCAGTCCAGGCCGTAGGCTCGATCGCAGTCACATCGGTCGAAGGAGGGACGTACTCTTGACACTCACGAACCGACGAGGAACACGCCGCTCGCTACAGGTCGCTCTCGAAGTCTGCGAGCGCGTAGGCCGGTTCGGCACCACGACGATCCAGCGTCTCGTTCGCGAGCAACCAGTACACCACCGACAGGGCCTTCCGGCCCTTGTTGTTCGTCGGAACGACCAGATCGACGTTCGAGGTGGTATTGTTCGAGTCACACATCGCGATCACGGGGATGCCGACCGTAATGGCTTCCTTGACGGCCTGGCTGTCGCCGATCGGGTCGGTGACGACCACGACATCGGGCTCGATGTAACCCTCGTAGTCGGGATTGGTCAGCGTGCCCGGAATGAACCGACCGGTCCGGGCACGAGCGCCAACGGCATCGGCGAACTTCTCGGCCGGGTACCGGCCGTACTGCCGCGAGGAGGCCACGAGAATCTGCTCGGGGTCGTAGCCCGCGAGGAAACTCGCGGCCGTCCGGATGCGCTCGTCGGTTCGGCTAACGTCCAGCACATAGAGCCCGTCGGTCCGGACGCGGTGGATGAACCGCTCCATGTCCGCGGTCTTTTGCTGGGTCCCGATGTGGACCCCCGCGCCGAGGTAGTCCTCGACGGAGATCAGCAGGTCTGCGGACTCACCCTCGGGCATCACGTCCTCGGCGGGCTGAGCGGGGGCGTCCTCGACGACCTCCGCAGCGTCGTCGGCCGCGTCCGCGTCGGCCGCCGCGGCGTCCTCGGCCGCGTCGGTGGCGTCTTCGGGCGTCTCTTCGACGACCGGCGGGTCGTCGGGCGATGCCTCCTCGGCGTGCTCCTCGTCGTCGCTCATGTTAGGCGGACTCCTCGATGCGGATGAGTTCGTTCAGTTTGGCCGTCCGCTCGCCGGCGACCGTTCCGGTCTTGATGTAGGGCGCGGCGGCGCCGACGGCCAGGTGGGCGATCGTCGTGTCTTCGGTCTCGCCGGAGCGGTGGGAGATGACCGACTCGATGCCGTTCGCGGCGCCGAGTTCGATCGCGTCGACCGCGTCCGAGAGCGTGCCGATCTGGTTGGGCTTGATCAGAATCGAGTTCGACGAGCCCAGATCGATGCCGTCCTGCAGGCGATCGACGTTCGTCACATAGAGGTCGTCACCACAGATCAGCGTCTGGTCGCCGACACGGTCGGTCAGTTCGGCGAACGCCTCGAAGTCGTTCTCGTCGAGGGGGTCCTCGACGTACGCGAGGTCGTACTCCTCGACCATCTCGACGACGTAGTCGATCTGTTCGTCGGTCGATCGATTCGGCTCGCCCTCGTAGACGTACTCCTCGCTCTCGGCGTCGTACATCTCCGCGGCGGCCAGGTCGAGGCCAAAGGAGATATCGAAGCCGAACTCCTCGCCAACGGCGGTGGTCGCCTCCTCGAGCACCTCGAAGGCCTCGTCGTCGCCGATCGGCGGGGCCCACGCGCCCTCGTCGCCCTTGTTACAGGGAACGCCACGGTCTTCGAGAATCTCGCTGATCCGGTCGTGGACCTCGGCGTTCGCGAAGACGGCGTCGGTCACGCTGGGCGCGCCGACCGGAGCCGAAAGGAACTCCTGGATGTTGGTCGCCTCCTCGGCGTGTTCGCCACCGCCGACCACGTTGCCCAGCGGGGTGGGGAACTGATCGCCGCGGAACGCGCCACCGAGGTGCTGGTACAGCGGCAGGCCGAGTTCGTCGGCGGCGGCCTTCGCGGCGGCCATGCTGATGGCAACCGCGGAGTTCGCGCCGATCTCCGAGAAGTTCTCCGTGCCATCGGCGGCGTGCAAGACGCCGTCGACCGCGCGCTGGTCGGCGGCGTAGACCTCGCCCTCCAGACGCGGGACGACGTGGTCGCGAGCAGTCGCGATGGCCTCGCTCGGCGGCAGTTCGATCGCCTCGTGCTCGCCGGTCGAGGCCCCGCTCGGGGCCGCACCACGACCGAAGCCACCGTTCTCGGTGGTGACTTCGGCTTCGACAGTCGGATTTCCACGCGAGTCGAGAATGCGTCGTAGTCGAACGTCGGTAATCAGTGTCATGGATTGGGTATGAATTCGCTATTGGTTTCTGTTGATCGTGAACGGGAGGACGCCAGCGTCGTACTCCTCGGCGGCGATGAGGATCGGCTGGGTCTGATCGGTTTCGATCAGTACCGGTGCGCCGTATGCCACCTGCAGTGCCCGTGCGCCGAGCATACGGGCTTTCTCGTATCTGTTGGTCTGAGTGGACATTATTGATATGGTGCCACGATGTCGACGAGGTCCTTATGGGAGACGAGCATGCGCCGACAGCAGTGGCGATCCACCCCGAGTTCGTCCAGGACGGCTTCGGGGTCCTCGTCGCCCTCGCGGGCGCGCTCTTTGAACTCCTCCCACTCGTCGGCGACGACGGTGCCACAGGTGAAACATCGGACCGGTACCATCATATTCCGATCACCTTAGCGATAAGATTTTTGGTATCGAGCGCGGGCGCCGGGACCGCCCCATTTCTTGGCTTCTGGCTGGCGAACGTCGTTGACCAGCAGCGTCCGGTCGAACGCCATGAAGGCGTCCCGGAGTTCCGCGTCGTTGGTGTGTTCGACGAGGCCGCGGGCGATGGCGGTCCGGGCCGCGTCGGCCTGGCCCATCACGCCGCCGCCCTCGACCCGAACCTCGACATCGACGGCCTCGCGCAGGTCGTCGTCGGCGATGCGGAACGGCTCGAGCATCTTGAGTTTCGCCAGCTCCGGGTCGACGAGTTCGACCGGGCGGGAACCGATACGGACGCGACCGTCGCCCTCGGTGACGGTTGCCCGGGCGACGGCGGTCTTTTTCTTGCCTGAGGTGTTCGTTACCATGTCACGGAGCCTCCGATGCGTTCGCTGACCTCGCCCAACTGGACGAAGCGAATGTTCGAGAGCCGATCGAGCGAGGTGTTCTCGAGGACCGTCCCCGAGTCGTCGTAGGGGTTGCCCACGTACACCCGGACGTTCGAGAGCGCCTCGCGGCCGCGGGGCGTCTTGTGGGGGAGCATGCCCCGGATCGAGCGCTTGAAGAGTGCGTCGGGCCGCTTGACCGAGCGGGGCCCCTGATCCGAGCCGACGGCGATCCGCGCCCGGAAGTTCTCGACGATGTCCTCGTCGTCGCCGGTGATCACGGCGTCCTCGGCGTTGACGACGGCAATACGCTCGCCGTCGAGTGCGCGCTCGGCGACCTGGCTGGCGACCCGCCCGAGAATGCAGTCGCGGGCGTCGATCACCGCGTCGGCCTCGAAGGTATTGGCGTTCATCGGATCACCCGGACGTTCGATCCCTCGGGATTGCGGTCGAGGGCTTCTTCGAGCGAGATTGTCTCGCCGGTCTGTTCGATCTTGGTCTCGGCCGTCCCGGAGAAGTCCACCGCGGCGACGCTCACCGGCGTCTGGAGCGCGCCAGCCCCCAGCACCTTGCCGGGAACGACGACGGTCTCGTCCTCGCGGGCATAGCGGTCGATCCGCCCGAGATTGACTTCGGCGTGTGTCCGCCGGGGTTTCTCGAGGCGGTCGGCCACGTCACCCCAGACGTCACCGCCGGATCGACGGGCGGCCGCCTTCAGGTCGGCAACGAGACTACGGAGTCTCGGATTGGTTTTGCTCATAACGTCCCTCCTGAAAAGTGCAGGGAGCAGGATTTGAACCTGCGGACCCCTACGGGACAGCGCCCTGAACGCTGCGCCGTTGGCCTGACTTGGCTATCCCTGCTCGCGTATCGTGGTTTCCGATCGATCCACATACCCCTTTCGGTCGGGACGGTCCCGGGGCTCGCACCGTTTCGGGCAGCGCCGGTCGTCGTTGGGGTAGAGTGGATCATCTACAGTTGCACCGCGTCGTGTAGTTCCTCGGCCCGCTCGCCGAGCGATTCGACGGCATCGAGCACCAGCCGATCGGCCGAGAACGACCCGTCGGTCTCGACGTGGAAGACGAAGGCGTTCTCGACATCCTCGACGCTGACCTCCTTGTCGGGATACAGTTCGGTCAGGTCGTGATCGAACTCCTCGGTCGGGATCAGTTCGCCGTCGTCTTCGACGACGCCGCGGACGATCTCCCGCTCGTCGGCGTCGAACGTCTCGCGGTCGCCCTCGACGACCACCCGCTGGAGATGGCGATAGCCCACCGCGACCCCGCCCTGGTGTTTGGCGTGGGATTTGCCCCGATCCAAGACGGCCTCGGCCTCGAGTTCGATCCGCTGGCCCTCCTTGAGTTCGATGATCGGAATGTCGTCGTCGGCCGGCACGATCGCCTCGTCTGTCGACACCAAGTCACCCGAGTACGCCGTCGCCGGGCCCGTCACGTCCAGCGAGAGGGTCACGCTGTCGCCCTCCTCATACCCCGACTCGGGCGTCGTGAGCGGCACGAGTCCGAGTCGGAGGCCGATCTGCTCGTCGAACATCACGCTACTGTTCTCGATGACGCGGATCGTGTCCACGCTGAACGTGGGCACGTCCGCGATCATCGCCCGGCGGATACCGTTCGCGAACGCGGGCGTCACGCCCCGGACCAGAAACCGGGCGCGATCTGGCTCGTGTTCGATGAACGTGACGTCGTACTCGGCCATGCTAGAACCCACTGGATTTTGGGCTACGCGTGCCGTCGTGTGGAATCGGTGTCACGTCCTCGATCCGGCCGATTTCGAGGCCCGCTCGGGCCAGCGCCCGGATCGTCGCCTGCGCACCCGGGCCCGGATTCGTCTGTTCGTTTCCGCCGGGGCCGCGCACGCGGACGTGGACGCCGTCGATGCCCTGTGCGAGGACGTTTTCGGCGACCTCCTCGGCCATCTGCATCGCGGCATACGGCGAGGCCTCGTCGCGGTTCTGCTTGACGACGGTCCCGCCGGAGGATTTCGCCAGCGTCTCCGATCCCGTGAGGTCGGTCACGGTCATGATGGTGTTGTTGAACGATGCGTGTACGTGGGCGATCGCCCATCGCGAGTCCTCGGACATTGTTAGGCTTCCTCCGCGCGTTCGGGGTGGAGTTCGTCCGCGAGCGGACTGCGCTCGTCGAACGAGACGACGGTTTGCTCGGCCACCGCGACCTTTCGCGACGGACGGGTCTCGCGTTGGCCCTCGATCGTGACGTGACCGTGCGTGACGAACTGCCGGGCCTGGTCGATCGTGTTCGCGAGGCCCTGCCGGTAGACCACCGTTTGCAGACGGCGTTCGAGCACGTCTGTCACTTCGAGCGAGAGCACGTCGTCGAGACTGTCCTGCTCGTCAAGGATACCCAGTCGCTTCAGACGGGCGAGGAACTCCTCGACCTCGCGCTCGTCGGCGTCCCGGCCGAGCAGCTTTCGGGCCTCGCGGCGATACCCGCGCAGTTCGGACTGGGCCCGCCAGAGTTCCTGTTTGTTCTTCAGCCCGTACTCGCCGATGAGGCGGCTCTCGTCGGCGATACGCTCGCCCTGGAAGGGGTGGTTCGGCGTCTCGTAGAAGGCGGTGTTGGATCCGAGCGTCATTCTTCCTCAGCCTCCGCAGCTTCCTCGGCCTGTTCCTCTTTGATCGCCTCGACGTTGACCCCGATGGTACCCTCCGTACGGCCCGTCGATTTGGTGCGCTGGCCACGCACCTTCTGGCCGCGCTTGTGGCGAACGCCCTTGTAGGAGTCGATCATCTTCATCCGATTAACGTCCTGCCGGCGGGTCAACTCCAGATCGTTGCCGATCTTGTGGGTCGTCTCGCCGGTGAAGAAGTCGTTCTGGTGATTGGCCATCCACTCCGGGACGAACTCCTCGAAGTTCTCGACGCGATCGACGATCGACTCGATCTGGTCGTCGTCGAGTCGACCGAGCGTCTCGCGACGGTCGATGCCGACCTCGTCGGCGATAATCCGAGCGGCCCGATGGCCGATGCCGTTCATGTCCGTCAGGGCTCGCTCGACGGATTTGGTCCCGTCGAGGTCTGTCTGTTCGATCCGGACGAAGTAGCGAAGATCCTCCTCGTCCTCGTCCGCGTCTGGGTTGTCTGCACTCATGTGTGGGATTTGTGAAACGTCGTGGCGGGGATTCGAACCCCGGAGGCTTCACGCCACATGGTTAGCAACCATGCGCCTTGGGCCGCTTGGCTACCACGACGCGCTGTCTTGTACTGACGCCCGCTGTGGGACTCGGGGCCGGCCCCCTGCACGATGCGTGGGTGTTTGTTCGCGTGCCCTCACTTAAGGCCACCGAAGGGCGGGCAGGCCGTGAGGGTCTGACGGAGTCGTTGGAGGGGCCTGGAATGGGTGGTCCGACCCCGTCAGACCAAAATTCTCTAAAGGATGCCGAAAGAGCCCTCATCGAAAGCGGACCCCGACAAATGGCCGACGACACGGACCTCCCGACACCGTCCGAGATCATCGACATTCACGACGAGATCGAAGACGACTATGGCCTGAAATATACTGGAATGAGTGCCAGACTCCCGGAGCGAACCCTCGATAATATTCTCTCGGACGTGGCCGAGCAGACCGACCTCTATCGCAGGGCTGCCGCACTCTGCCGACGCCTGATCTCCGCGCACATTTTCGAGGACGGGAACAAGCGCACGGCGTGGACGGTGACACGGCTCTATTTGGAACAGCACGGAGCGGAGCCAGCGGTCCACGACCCGAACAGGTTGCACCGATCCTCCGGAACATCCAGCGCTACGACACCGAAGCACTCGCGGAGTGGCTCTCGGCTGGCGACATCGATGACGACGCACTGAATCGGTAATGGCAAAGAATTATTCCACTCCACCGAGTACATACATCCAATGAGTCTGAAAGAATCCCCGGACGACGATTCACGAAATCTCCGGGCCCGAGTCCGTCGAATTATCGACGAGGATCGCGATCTGTTCGACGAACTCGACGAGTAGAGCCGTCTCTTTTCGTGTCCGATCGGTATTTCCGGAGCCCGCGTGAGCCCACATCCGGAGCAGCCCCGAAGAACACGTTTTTGATCCGGACCGGCCGAGGAACAGACGATGGGGCTCGAGGAGGAGATCCGGGAACTCGAAGCGGAGATCGCCAGCACGCCCTACAACAAGGCCACCGAGGAGCACATTGGCCGACTGAAGGCCAAACTCGCCGAGAAAAAAGAGAAACTCGAAACCCAGCAGTCGGGGTCCGGCGGCGGTCCGGGATACGCCGTCGAGAAGACCGGCGACGCGACCGTGGCGCTCGTGGGCTTTCCCAGCGTCGGGAAATCGACGCTGATCAACGCACTCACGAACGCCGACAGCGAGGTCGGCTCGTATGAGTTCACGACGCTGTCGGTCAATCCCGGTATGCTGCAGTATCGCGGCGCGAACATCCAGTTGCTCGACGTGCCGGGCCTGATCGAAGGGGCCGCTGACGGCCGCGGCGGCGGCACCCAGGTCCTGTCGGTCGTCAGGACGGCCGATCTCGTCCTCTTCGTGCTCTCGCCGTTCGAGATCGAGCAATACGAGCGCCTGCGCGAAGAACTCTATGCCAACAAGGTCCGCCTGGATACCGACCCCCCGCGGGTGTCGATCCGCACGAAACAACAGGGCGGCATCGAGGTGAACGCCACCGTCGACCTCGACCTCGACGAGCAAACGGTCAAAAGCGTCTGTCGCGAGCACGGGTACGCCAACGCCGTGGTGACGATCGGCGAGCCAATCGGCGTCGACGAACTCATCGATGGCCTGATGGACAACCGCGAATATCTGCCTTCGCTGGTGGCCGTCAACAAGGCCGACCTGCTCGAACCGGGGCTCGTCGAGACCGTCGAAGACGATCTGCGCGCGGTGGGCATCGATCCCGAGGAGGCGATTTTCGTCTCGGCGACCGACGAACGGGGACTCGACGGCCTCACCGAGCGCCTCTGGGAGGAGTTGGGGCTCATCCGGATCTACATGGACAAGCCCGGCCGCGGCGTCGACCGCGAGGAACCGCTCATCCTGCGCGAGGGCGATACCGTCGAAGACGCCTGCGAGAAACTCGGCGGCCGCTTCGAGAATGGCTTCCAGTTCGGACGCGTCACCGGGGAGAGCGCCCAGCACGACGACCAGCAGGTCGGCCCCGACCACGAACTGCGCGACGAGGACGTACTCCGGATCGTCACCGATCGATAACGACTACAGAAGACCGATCGTGACGACTCCGATCCTCGATACCGAACGTGACTCCTGCGTTCGTCGCTACTCCCCGTTCACGGGCACGAAAATCGTCCCGACGGACTCGCTCTCGGCGATCCGATCGAGCACGTCCGCCTCGGCCGACCCCGCCACGATCGCGGGGATGCCGTGTTCGTTCACGCGGCGAGCGCCCTCGACTTTCGTCGTAATGCCGCCAAATCCGTCGCTCGCGCTGTCCTCGACGAGTTCCTGCACTTCGGCGTAGTTTTCGCCGACGGCCTCGATCTTCCGGGCGGTGGGATCGCGGTCTGGATGGCCCGTGTAGACGCCATCGACATCGGTCAGGGTGACGAGCAGGTCGGCCTCGACGCCCATCGCGACCGCCGCAGAGAGCATGTCGTTGTCGCCGATCTTGATCTCCTCGATGGCGATCGCGTCGTTCTCGTTGACGATCGGGACGACACCCCAGTCGAACAGGGTCTCGACGGTGTTCCTGAAGTTCGTGAATCGCTCTGGATCGTCGATATCGGCCTGGGTGACGAGCACCTGCGCGATAGTCTGGTCGTACCGCTCGAAACTCTCGGTATAGCGGCGCATCAGGTGGCTCTGTCCGACCGTCGAAAGCGCCTGGGCGGCCTCGACGGTGTCGGTCGACGCATCGACGCGGCCGTGGCCCGCGCCGATCGCGCCCGATGAGACCAGCAACACCTTTCGATCGCGCTTCAGGAGGTCCGCGATGTCGTCGACCAGGGTATCGACCTTCTCGTCGTCGAGATTCGAATCCTCGTCGGTCAGGGAGTTCGTCCCGGCCTTGACGACGATCCGATCGGCCGAGGCAGCCCGCTCGCGAGTGGCCTCGACCACGCCGGGATCGACCGCCGCTGTCGGATCGAACTCACTCATGGTCGATCTCCGCGGCGAGTTCCTCCGAGCGACGTTCGGCGGCCTCGATGGCGGCCTGCAACTGGTCGTCACACTCCCCGTCCCAGAGGACGTGCATCCCCTCGATCGTCGTGCCGTTGGGCGAACACACGGCGTCGATCGACGCCTCGATCCGGCGATCGGAGCGGCGGATCATCTCCGCTGCGCCACTGAACGTCTGGGTGGCCAGCGCTTTCGCGTCCTCGGAATCGAGACCGCCATCGACGCCAGCCGTCTGCATCGCGCCGATGAGATAGAAGACGAAGGCCGGTCCGCTGCCAGAAATCGCCGTCGCCAGGTGCATGAACTCCTCGTCGAGTTCGACGACCGTACCGAGCGACTCGAATACCGCGCGGGCCTCCGGGGCGACCCCCGGCGGTGTCATCGCCCCGGCCATCTCGCCGTACTCGGCGGCGAGATTGGGCATGAGCCGACAGACCGTCGCGTCGGTTTGCTCCGCGAGCACGTCACACTCGACGCCGGCCGCGATCGAACAGAGCGTTTGCTCCGGCGATAGTTCGAGGGCATCGAGCACCGTCGTGATCACGTCGGGTTTGACCGCCAGAACGACCAGCGGGGCCCCCGCCGCCACGCTCAGATCGTCGGTGGTGCGATCGGCGACGTCGGCGACCGCCTCCAGCGCCGCATCGTCGACATCACAGGCCGTTACACTGTGTTCCGTGTCGGCGAGGCCGCGGATCAACGCACTCCCCATGTTTCCACAGCCGATGACGCTAACCGAAGCCATACCGTCGGTACGGGGGAGATCGGTTTACAGACTGCGATTTCCACACGCAATCGGCCGGCCGTCCGGACCAGTCAGTCGGCCGGTTGGCCGAACTTTTCGAGGAATCGTTCGATCGCCTGTTCCCAGGACTCGTCGCCGTTACGACGCGCTGGCTCGTGTTCGACGGGGGTGTCGGCGTACCCACACTCGGTGCAGACTACTGCACGCTGCCCCCGGAGTTCGAAGGCCTCCAGGGACCCCCCACACCGCGTACATGACATGTGATGACGTAGGGCGGGCGGCATCAAAAGCGCCGCGGTTCTCGATCGTACCGGTCCCGAGCAACGCGACGAGTCGGTTCCAGATATCGGATTTGAAATTGTGGGGAGCGACTTTATCCGAGACAGTCCTGTAAAATAGTGGTGTAACCCATGAGTATTGCCAATCAGCGGCCATCTATCGAGTGGAAATGGCCGGACTATGGAGAACTGGTGTTATCTATTGTAATAATTTGGGGCTTCGGTGACATCGTTTCGACACTCGTCGCCTCGGCCGCCGCCGGTACATTCCACCTCGAAGCGAACCCGCTGATCCGGGCGCTGCTGATGCAGGATCCGATGCTCATGATCGGGGCCAAAGCGACCATCGTCCTGGTCGTCGGTCTGCTCTTGCTCGCGATGCGCCCGATCGTCGAATCCGTCCCGGCCTGGCGAGGCTGGTTCATCGGCATCAACGCCTTTGGTGGCGTGATCGTCCTGAGCAACGTCACCGTCGCAATAGCCCACCTTTTATAAATTATCGTATAATATCGATCGATCTGGCGCTTGCGATTCCGAACGAATGCCCGGTAGGCCCTCAGAAACAGCATCTCGAAACGAATCTACCAGACAATTCGAGACTCGATCGGTGGACGGCGGACTCGCAGTCGACCCGGCCCCACCCGAATAGTCAGATCCGTAGCCTTTTGTATTGGTTCGAGTGTGCAGGAAAGTAATGCGGGACCGCGGCGGGCACGGTAACCGGGCCTTACCCCGGAGCGACGCGCGCGACGCAATGGTACTGGCACGGACCGAACTCCGCACCCGTACAAGACACCTCCGCGATCATCCTCGCCAACTGCTCGCTGTCGTGCTACTATTCGGCATGTTCGATGTCATCCTCCCGCTCTCGATGTTGCCGTTTGTCATGAAATACGGAAATCAAGTTGTCAGTGGGCCACTCCCGCTCGGAAGAACGGGCGTCGGCCTGGCCAGTATCTGCGTGACCGGTGGTGCGGTTGGTTTGATCGGGGGACTTCAGCAGACCCGTGTCGACAGGATCGGTCCACTCGTCCGAACCTCGATCGCACCCGTGGCCGTCACGCTGGGTCGGTTCGCCAGCGAGACGCTACTGTATCTGGTGTACCTCATCCCGGCACTGGCCATTCTCTTGCTCGCGATTGCCATCGGCGCTGGCTCGGCGCTACCGTCAATCATAGTCGGTCTCGCTGCGCTCCCATTCGCGGCCCTCGGAGTCGTCCTCGGGCGACTTCTTGGAGATGGCATCCAGTATGTAAACCAGATGCTCGACCTTTCACGGTGGACGAAGGCACTGCTCGGACTCGTCGGCGGGACTGGATTCTATCTCTCGACAACGATCCTGCTCTATTCCAAGGACGGCACCGCTGGCAGTGTCTTTTCGGCACAGATTCCGGAACTCCTCCCGGTGAATCCGCTGCAGGCATACGCGAGCGTCGCGTTCGTGCCCCTTGGAGCGAGCGGTCGGCCAATTGGGGCCCTCGTCGCTCTCGCCGTCGTCGCAACGACGATACTCGCGTTCGATCTGGTCATTCGGGTCGAAACCGCCATTCTATCCGGACATTCGACGGAATCGAACAGCACTGGGCACAGCGGAAGTCGGGCCTTGCCACGCGCGTTCGGGGCGACCCCTTCGACCCGGATCGCCTGGCGATACCTGCTCAGGACCCGACGTGACCCGCGGATGCTCCAGCACCTGATGCCGCTGGGCATCAACAGCCTGTGGGCGGTCGCGATCTTTATCGCGAACCCGGGTGCGCTGTCGCCTTTCGGGACACTCCTGGCAGTCGTCGGTGGCGGGCTCCTCGCCGGTGGGGCGTACTGTCTCAACCCGCTCGGAGACGACCGCAAGCAACTCCCATTGCTTCTCACGAGCACGCCATCGGTCGCCGTCCTGTTGCGCGGTCGTGCACTCGCCGGGGCAACGCTCGGACTGGCCATCGCACTCGGCGTCGTCGTTCCGGTCGGCATCGCGGAGTCCCAGCCTCTCGCCATCGCCCAGCAGTCGCTGTTTGCCGTCTTTTTCACCGGCGCGGCCACGGGGACGGCACTCGGATTCGGAGCGCAAATCCCGAATTTCGAACGCCGGGCGGCCATGAGTGTCGAGCGCCCCCATCCGTCGATGTTCGTGATGATGGTCTATTTGTTCTGTGGAGGCGTCGTCGGCGTAATTGGTGCCCTCCTTGTCGCCTGGACGGCACACGATCCGGGCCTTCTCAGCGGAACTCTGCTGACGGGCTACGGGACGATCGTCGGCTCGATCAGTCTTTTCGGATACTTGTCGGCCGTCAATAGATTCGAGCAGTTAACTCTGGATGACCGGTGAGTAGTTGACTGACAGTGATAACTGCGAGTCGTTACCGCTGTGATCCCGATCGGTGATGATGTCCGCTACCCCGGCGTCTTTCGACACCGCTTCGAAACGAATCGCAGTAATCACTATGAGACAGTGAACTCACCCCGGGGTCAAGCCCCGGGGCAGTCGCCTTGTACCGCCTGTACAGCAGTCCGATCCCGCCGATCGTCCACCACGAGCGGGATTCCGCAATCGCCGTGCTCGCCGTCGATGCCCATCCCGCTCGACACATCCCAATCTATTCACCCGCGTCCGACCAGACGACTCACAATGAGCGAGTCGACGCCGGCTCTGAGCGCCAACGGCCTGACGAAGCACTACGGCTCTACGACGGCCGTCGAAGACCTCGATCTGCAGATACCGCGGGGCGTCGTCTATGGCTTTCTGGGCCCCAACGGCGCCGGGAAGACCACGACGATGCAACTGTTGTGCGGTCTCATCGACCCGACCGATGGCGAGGCTCACGTCGCCGGGACCCCGTGCACTGAGCGGCGTGAACTGGTCGAGCGCATCGGGTTGCTTCCCGAGGAACCGCCGCTGTACGACGAACTGACGGGTCGCGAGCAGTTGCAGTTCGCGGCCGACCTGCGGAACGTCCGATGGGACGATATCGCCGATCGAGCCCTCGAACTCTGTGAGGAACTGGATCTGGTGACCGACCTCGACCGTCGAATCGGCGGCTACTCGACGGGGATGCAAACCAAGACGGCGTTCGTCCAGGCCGTACAGCACGACCCCGAAGTCCTCTTTCTCGACGAGCCAACGTCGGGACTCGACCCGCGCGCGGCCAGGACACTCCGGGAACGGATCGTCGACATCGCCGATGACGACGCTACTGTCTTCCTGTCCACGCACATCCTGCCCGTCGTCGAGGCCGTCGCCGACCGGATCGGCGTCCTCCACGACGGCCGGTTGGTCGCCACGGGATCGCCCGACGACCTGGCCGGGAATGGAGAACATACCGGCGGCGAGAGGAGCCTGGAGGATGCCTTCCTCCAGTTGACGAGCGAGGAGTCCGCTACCCCGCCGAACTGAACGGCATCGTACTCTCGGTCGGAGTCTCACTCCTCGACTCGGACGACACCCGTGACCGGAACGGCCGCGCCACCGAGGTCGGGATACGGATCGACGGCATCGGCCATCTCGACCGACCAGCCGTGGGCGGACGCGATGTTCTCGACGATCGCGAGACCGAAGCCCGTGCCGTCCTCGCTCGTACTCACGCCGCGCTCGAAGATACGATCGCGGCACTCCTCGGGGGCCCCTGGCCCGTCGTCGGCGATCACGAACCCGTCGTCCAGATCGGCCACGACGACCGCGACCGATCCGTCGGTCGTGCCGTGCTCGATCGCGTTCCGGTAGACGTTCTCGAACAGGCGGCGCAGTCGGTCCGGATCGGCCCGGACGCGACGGGTCGTGCGCACGTCCAGGGTCGCGCCATTGGTTTCGACGGACTCCCAGGCGCGCCACGCGATCGCATCCAGATCGACCGCCGCGGGGTCCTCGACCGACCGACTTTCGAGAACGAACGATCGAATTTCGCCGATGAGTTCGGACATGCGCTCGAGCGCGTCGTCGATTGTCGAGACGGCCTCGGCGTTCCCGTCAATCAGTTCGATGTTGCCCCGGGCGACATCCAGCGGATTGCGGAGGTCGTGGGCGAGCACCTCGGTGAACTCTTCGAGGCGCTCGTTCTGGCGTTCGAGGTCCCGCCGGGTCAGGACGCGATCGGTGACATCCTGGGTGACGCCGACGATGCCGATGACGTTCCCCTCGTCGTCGTATCGTGGCGCTTTCGTCGTCCGGGTGACGATGGTCTCGCCGAGATTCGTCGTCGACTCGGCGAGTTCGTCGATCATCGGCTCTTCGGTCGCCATTATCTCGCGGTCCTCGTCGACGGCCGCGGCCGCAAACTCGGGGTCATAGAGGTCGAAGTCGGTCTTTCCGATGATGTCCCCGGAATGGTGGTGTTCTTTGCCCTCCTGGTTGGTGATCGTCGATTCGGGACTCGAACAGAGCATATCGTCGCTGACACGGACGTGTCGGGACTGGCGATCCTTGATATAGATCGACATCGGGAGGTTCTCCAGCAGGGTGTCGAGCATCTCGCTGTCGCGTTCGAGGTCCGCACGGCGCTCGCGACGATCGGTCACGTCCCGGAGGCTTCCGACCAACGTGCCCGGCCCGGTGCGTCGCCACTCGCTGTCGATCTGGCGGCCGTCGGGCGTGGCGAACTCCAGGGCCGTCTCCTCGCACCCGGCGAGTGCCGACCAGACGTGCTCGCGTTCGGGTGGATCGACGACACCGAGCAGGCGCTCGCCGATCAACTCGCGGTCGAACAGCTCGCGAGCGGCCCCGTTCGCGTAGTCGATCCGGCCGTCGACGAGACGGATCTGGGGCGTCGGGGAGTGTTCGAGAACGTCTTCACCAGCGGATCGTCCGCGCGACACAGTTACACATGGGGACGGAGTAAAATATTCGTTGGGGACGAACGGATCCATCGGGCCGAGATTTTTGCCGCTGCCCGGGCCAGGGTGAGACGTGTGCACGATCGTCTTCGCCTACCGGATGCTCGACGCACCGGTCGCCGTCGCCGCCAACCGCGACGAAGCACTCGACCGGGCCTCGATCCCGCCACGACCCCGCGGATCCGATCCGGTCGTCGTGGCGCCGCGAGACCGGGCCGCCGGCGGGACCTGGATCGGCCACACCGATCGTGGCCTCCTCGTGGCGATCGCGAATCGCTGGCTGACCGACGGACCCTCGGGGGAGCGCTCGCGCGGGCAGTTGGTCGCCGACGCACTCGACTCGCCGACGCTGCCCGCAGCCCTCCGGACCGTCGAGCGAGAGCTCGCGACCCGGACCTACGACCCCTTCACGCTCGTGCTGGCCGACGACCGCCGGGCCGTTCTCGTGGAGTGGACCACGACGGTGCGTGTTCGACCGCTCGCGCGGGGCGTCCACGTCGTCGTCAACGTCGGCTCGGACGGTCGCTACACGATCCCGGACGAGCGCCGGGCCGCAAGTGTCAGACAGATCCACGTGGCCGAACGACTTCGGGCGGCCCTGGCCCCCAGACCGGAAGAGACGGTCGACACCTGGCTCGGCCGGGCGGCCGACTGGCTGGCCGACCATCGCGTGGGCGCGTGCGTACACGGTGATCGATTCGGCACGCGCTCCTCCTCGCTCATCGCACTCGGACCCGACCGGCGATCATTCCGGTACGCTGATGGCCCACCGTGCCGAACGGAATATCACTCGTGAAGACAATTTCGGACCCGACCGACGACCGCCGAGGGTCACCTTTAACCCCGCCGGTGTCCCACCGCCAGCCATGAGCGCGACGCCAGAGGACCTCTCGGAGGACGAGCGGCGAGGGCTGGAACTCGTCCGCGAGAGCGGCGGTATCCACCAGAGCGATTTCTGGAAGGAACTCGACGTGAGTTCGCGGACCGGAAGCCGAATCGTCCAGACCCTGGTCGATCGAGACCTCATCGACCGCGACGAGACGGTCTACAACGGCCACAACACCTACATCCTCACCCCGACGGCCCGCGATCTGGACTTCTCTCTTTTGATGGCGGGAGATATGCTCTCGCCGTTCGTCGGCGAGGAGAACGTCGACGAACGTAGCGAACAGTTCACGCAGTGGCTGATGAATCTGGCGTACGAAGAATAGCGAGATTCCGAGCGA
>JBDGTN010000048.1:0-27535 GCA_042216835.1 Halococcoides sp. | reverse complement strand
GTCAGGAGACCGACCGCGAGACCGGCCAGACCGAGCAGTGGCGAGAGTCCGGGTCGAAACTCCGGGACGAGCGCCATCGAGAGCAGCGCGATCGCGACCAGTTTACTGATGCGGTCGACCCAGAGATACCGGCGCGCAGGCAGCGTCGGTCGATTCACATGTCCTCCGGGCCGGCGGCCTCGCGCCGGCGGACGCCCCGCCGGAGGACGGCGTAGGTGATCAGCCCCCAGACGGCCGGCACGACGGCCGTGAGGATGCGGAGCGGCCACATTACCGCCCCGGTCTCGACGCCCGCGAGCGTGGCGACCGTGCCGTTCTGGGCGGCGATCGAGAGCATCATGATGAACGTGATGCCCGCGACGCCGACCGCCGTCGGTGCGGGTCGCCGGATCGGGTCGGCCGTGAAGTGGGCTTCCTCCTCCGAGAAGTCGATAAACGGCCACATGACCAGCACGTTCGAGACGAGGCCCGGTATCACGACACCGCCGATAAACTCCGAGTACGGGATCGGGCCCATGAGTTTGAGCAATCCGAACACCCACGTGATGAACCAGTCGGGGGCGACGCCGGCCGGCGTCGTCGTCGGATCGTTCGGCCCCCACAGGGGAAGGCGCTGGACGGGGAAGAAGCCGGCGAGCAGTGCGATCACGCCGAACACCCCCAGAAAAACCACGGCCGTGATCGCGGCCTGATTCGGTACGAGCGGGACGCCCACGACGCGCGAGGCGTCGTCGCCATCGACACCCGCGAGGTCCTCGGCGTCGCGTGCGGCCTGCTGTTCGGTGTGTTTCTGACGGACGAGCAAGAGCATGTGCGCGCCCAGCAGGCCCCCGATGAGCAGGGGCAGCGCGAGGACGTGATAGAAGAACAATCGCGGGAGGATCGCGCCCGCATTATCGGGCCACGCGCCGCCGAAGATCAACCCCCGGATGGTCTCGCCGAGCACCGGAATCGACCCTGCAATCTCGAACCCGATCGCCGTCGCGGTCGCTCCGTAGTCGTCGAAGGGCAGCGCATACCCCATGAACCCCTCGCCGAGCGTGATAAAGAGGATCGACGCGCCGATCACCCAGTTGAATTCGCGGGGATTGCGATACGCTCCGGTGAAAAAGACCCGGAACATGTGCAGACCGATCGCGGCGATGAACACGTACGCCGCCCAGTGGTGGACCATCCGGATGAACAGCCCCGCGGGCACGTCGTAGCTAATTCTGAGCACGCTCGCAAAGGCGAGGGGGACGGACTCGCCGTTGAACTGCGCTGCCGCGCCGTCGTAGACGACCTTTTCGGCGCCGGGCCGATAGAGCAGGCCCAGGAAGATCCCCGATCCGACGAGGATGAGGAAACTGAACAGCGCCACCTCGCCGAGCAGGAACGAGCCATACTCGTCCTCGGGGAACGCTTTCCCGAGCGTCGAGTCCTCCAGATCGAGTCGGTCGTCGAAAAACTCGTAGATCGCTCGCTGGGCGTGGGGCAGATCGTCGATCGACGGAATGGGTGGACCCTGCATCGTCTCACCCCGGGCCGATCGGCGCCTCGAACGGCCCCGTCGCGACGATCAGATCGCCCTTGTCGGTCAGCCCGATCGGCAACTGTGGCAGCGGCTTCGTCGCTGGCCCGCCCGCGACGGTCGCCCCCTCCAGGGGATCGAACTCGCTCTGATGGCACGGACACCGGAAGTACTGGCCGTCCGGGCCACTGCGCTGGCTGACGATACAGCCAGCGTGAGTACACACTCGCGAGTACGCCGCATATCCCTCGACCGTGCCCGAGAGGATCGTCGGTTCGGTGTACGCACCCTGCGAGAACCGGACGAGCACGGTCGTCGCCTCCTTGGTGCGGATCGCCCCGCCGCCCTCGGCCTCGGGAAAGACCGACATCGTCTCCCCGCTGCCGGCGGGGATCGCGTCGACCCCGAGCGTGTTGCCCGCCTCGTCGACCAGGCGAACGCCGTTCGCGTACAACTGCTCGGTGCCACCCTCGATGACGGCCCGATCGAGACCGACCAGGCCAGCGACGGCGAAACTTCCGACCGCCGCCGTCCCGGCGATGCCGGCGAAGAAAGTAGCGGCGTTTCGGCGAGTCGTCCGGAGCACCTCCTCGCGGGATCGCTCGCCGTCCTCGGCGTCCGATGCGTCAGTCTCGGTGTCAGATGCCGGTTCGGTCATATCAGTGTCCTCTCTGTTCGGCGACGGTGATCGACGGGAGGAAATAGGTCGTATAGCAGACGATCAACTCCGCGAGCGAGAAACTGAGGAGCGCGGCATACAGGCCCAAAAACTGCAATCGCGAGGTTCCGAACGTCTCGACGGCGAACAGCGTCGCGAACAGGACCGTCAGGAAGGCAAACAGTCCAACGAGCGCGACGCCTGCGAGGTCGGCCCGGGCCGGCCAGTAGGCGACCACGTCCCGGAATTCGGTCTCGACGAATCCGGGGACACCGGGCAGTTCGTCGGCCGATCCCGCCCGGGGCTCGCCGGCCGTCCCGATCCGATCGACGAAACGCACCTGGAAGGCCAGAAATCCGAAGATGGCACCGACGCCGAGCCAACTCAACACGCCCGAGACGTAGACCGACACTTCGGTCGGCGTCGGCAGAAAGCTCCCGGTCGGGTCGAGAGACGAGTGCTCGGATGGCTGGACGGCGATCTCCTCGAAGCTATTGTGTCCGGTTTCGATCGTGAGCGCCCACATCGGCAGGAGGACGGCTCCGATCAACAGCGCGATCACGATAGTTTCGCGCCTCATCGTCGATCGCCTCCCTCCCGCGGACGGCCCCTGCGCATGTAACGTCCGTGAGTCTCGCCCCGGCGGATTATAAAGGACCCGCCCCCGGCGATTCCGACCCCATACCCCAACGTCAGGAGTCTCCGTCCCGACAGGTCGGCTATGAGACGCCGAGCGTTCCTCGCAACCGCCGGCACGGCGGCGACGGTGGGAGTCGGACGGGTCGCCGGTCAGAACGACGATCCACGCACCGGCAGCGGGACCACAGACGACCCCTACATCGTGGGCATGTACACCGAGGGCAGCGAATTCTACTTCGATCCCGTCGGCCTCTACGTCGACCCCGGTGACACGGTCCGGTGGGTCATCGAAAGCGGCAGTCACTCCGCGACCGCCTACACCGAGGACAATCCGGGTGCCGCCACCCGGCGAATTCCGGCGGGGGCGGACACCTGGAATAGCACCGTCCTCCGGGAGTCCGGCGCGAGTTTCGAGTACACCGTCGAGCAACCTGGCACCTACGACTACTACTGCATTCCACACAAGGGCCTCGGGATGGTCGGCCGGATCGTCTGTGGCGAACCGGGTGGCCCCGCCGAAGAGAACGAGCCACCGGACGACGTTGGGTCGGGCGTCTGGCCGCCCTCGAAGACGATCACGGAGAAGCGTGCGGTCGCCTATCCCTATATCCCGGAATCGGGCGGTGGCGGCCTCCCGACGCTCGCACTCGGCGGGATCGCGCTGTTCGGCCTCGGCGCGGCCTACATGATCTCGGAGTACGACCTCGGATCGGGCCGATACGACTCGGACGCCCCGGACGACACCGAGACCGGACTCGAGTAGTGCCCGATCGTCCGGCCCCGGGATCAGAGCGTGCTCGCCACGTAATCCCAGCCGTAGACCGTCAGCAGCAGGTGCGTGACGATCCCGAGAGCGAGACTGAGCGTCCAGGTGCCGGCCGCCCAGCGCCCGATCCGTGGATGACGGGTCGACGGTAACGTTTCGATCGGCATCACGAGACCGACGACGAGGGCATACGAGACGAGTGGCACCGCCAGCGCCGAGAGCACGAGGTGCACCAGCAACATCGGATAGTAGAGCCCGACGGCGACGAGCGTGGGACCCTCGAAGGTCATCGTCCCGCCACCACCGACTTTCTGGAGGTAGACGACCAGAAAGAGCGCGATCGTGGCAACGCTCGCGAGCATCGCCGCCCGATGGCGCGCGATCCGGTCGTGGTGGACGTAATAGACGCCAGCGAGGAGGCAGGCGAGCGAAATGGCGTTCAACACCGTGACGGCGTGGGCGAGCAGTTCGGCCGTGTCGCGACCGATCGATGGCCAGGGCAGCACGCCCGCGAAGGTCAATCCCACGAGCGCGTACGCGATCAGCGTCAGCAGGCCCGTCACCGCGAGGGCGTGCTCGCGGGCCCACGGCCAGTCGAGCGTCGCGCCCGAGAGGCGTGCGGTCGTTGTCTCCGCGTCCGGGGGAGTCCCGGCGTCGTCGCGGTCCTCGGTCATGGAGGCGAGTCGACGGCCACTCACATGACCGTTTGGAACGGCGATCGAACCCGCCGGGTCCGCATTCCCGCGATCCGAAAACCGGGGCGGTGATTTTTGCGTGGGGGCCGACCCGGATCGAACGTTCCATGATCGATCCAGTCCTCGCGAGTCGTCTGCAGTTCGCGCTGACGACGGCCGTCCACATCCTGTTTCCGGCGATCAGTATGGGCCTCGCACCGTTTCTGGTGTATTTCACGTGGCAATCGATCAGATCTGACGATCCGATCTACACCCGTCAGCAGCGATTCTGGACGAAGATTTTCGCGATCACGTTCGTCTGCGGGACTGTGACGGGGATCGTCCTCGAGTTCGAGTTCGGGACGAACTTCGCGACGTTCTCGACGGCGGTCGGCGAACTGTTCGGTGGCCCGCTGGCGACCGAGGGACTGATGGCGTTTTTCCTCGAATCGACGTTTCTGGGCGTGTTCGTGTTCGGTCGCGAGCGGGTCTCGGATCGGCTCTACATGCTCTCAGCGGTGCTGGTCGCGCTCGGATCGTGGCTCTCGGCGGTGTGGATTCTGGTCGCGAACTCCTGGATGCAGACCCCGCGGGGCTACGAGATGGTCCAGGAGGGCGGGCAACGGGCCGTCCACCTCGTCGATCCGATCGCTGCCTACCTGAACCCGCGCTTCCTGTGGATGTTCGTCCACATGCAGACCGCCGCCGTGCTGTCGGTGGCCCTGCTCCTGGCGGGGCTGGCGGCCTATCACCTCCTGCGGGATCGCGACCGGGATTTCTGGACGCTCACGCTCAAGGTCGCGGTCGTCGCATTGCTCCTGACCGCGCCACTGCAGGCGATCCAGGGCGACGCCTACGCCCGCCACGTCGCAGAGACCCAGCCCCAGAAGTTCGCCGCGATGGAGGCGATCTACAATACCGATTCGGGCGTGATCGAGGCGTTGATTGCGGTCCCGACCGATCTGGAGGGTTTCACCGATCCGCGGACGACCGAGCTGTTCATCATCGGGATTCCCGGCGGTGCATCCTTCCTCGCCAGCGGTGGCGATCCGACCGCGACGATCCAGGGGCTCAACGAGTTCGAGGGGATGCCGCCGGTCGCCTTTGTCTTCTGGTCGTTCCGCCTGATGATCGCGCTCGGGTTCTGGTTTATCCTGCTGGGACTGTGGGCGGGCTACCGGTGGGCCCGTGGCGGACTCACCGACGACCGTCGCCTGCTCCAGGCGCTCGTGATCTCCGGCGGTGCGGGCCTGTTTGCGACCGAACTCGGGTGGGTCGTCACCGAAGTGGGCCGCCAGCCCTGGCTGTTCAAGGGGCCCGCCGGATCGATGCGGACCGCCGCGGGCGTGACCACCTCGCTGTCGGGGTGGGAGGCGACGCTGACGCTCGCCGGGTTCGTCGTCGGCTACAGCGCGCTACTCGTCGTCTACGTCGCCGTCGTACGAGAGATGATCCAGACCGGCCCGCCCTCGGCCGCCGATCTGGGCCTCGACGCTGGCGCGATCGACGGGGACGGGCCCGATACGGACACCGTCGCGGAGGTGACGAACGATGCTTGAGGCGCTCGCCAGTGGCCCACTCCTGGGTCTGCCGCTGACCGAACTCTGGTTCGTCCTGCTCTTTGCCCTGCTGGGAACGTTTATCTTCCTCGATGGGTTCGACTTCGGGGCCGGCGTTCTCTTTGCGTTCGCCGACGACGATCACGAACGGGAATCGCTGCTCGCGATCGTCGGGCCGTTCTGGGACGGCAACGAGGTGTGGTTGATCGTCTTCGGCGGCGCGATGTTCGCGGCGTTCCCGCCGCTGTACGCCAACCTGTTCGGCCGGCACTATCTGCTGATGTTCGCGATCCTCGCGGCGCTCATCCTCCGCGGGATCGCCCCGGAGATGTACGAACAGCGCGACGATCCGACGTGGCGTCGGTGGTGGGGGCGGTCGTTCGTCGCCGGGAGCGTCTTTGCCCCCTTTTTGCTGGGCGTGTTCGCGGGCGACTGGCTGGTCGGGGCCGAATCGATCGTCACGATTCCGGGCCTCGTCGTCGGTCTGGCCCTGGTCGCGCTGACGGTCGTCGATGCCGCTGCGTTCGTGGGGACGCGCTCCGCGCCGGGCGCACTCCGGTCGTCGCTGGCCCGATCCGGCCTGATCGCGCTGGGAGGCTACCTCGTGGCGATCGTGACGGCGATCGGGTATCTGCTAATCGTCCGCACGGACATGCGTAGCGATCTGCTCTCCGTGCCGGTGATCGCCCTCGTCGCGGGAACGCTGCTCGCGGCGGCGATCTACGCCTGGGCGATCCGCGATGACCGGTTCCAGATCGCCTGGGCGAGCACTGCCGGACTCGTCGCCGCACTCGTCGGCATCGTCGCGCTCGTGCTGTATCCGACGATCGATCCGGCCGCGGGACTCTCGGTCGAGACCGCGATCGTCCAGCCACTCCCGCTCAATCTGATGACGATCGTGACCGTGCTCCTGTTGCCCTTCGTGCTCTCGTACTTCTGGGTGCTCTACTCGACGTTCTCCGGGCCGATCGAACACACCGAGGGATACTGACCAGTCGGCGCTACGTCGAGTCCGGTCCCGCTGACTCGTCGATCACGACCGCACGGCCGTCCTCGCGACACGTTTCGAGGGCGTGTTTGGCCGCCATACCGGCGTCGCCGGCGATCGCCCCGGCCCCGACGCCGACCTTGAGATCCACGTCGGCGACATTTGCCACGTGGTCGATCGTGTCGCGGTAGGCCCCGGCGTCGAGCGCGGGGGCCACCGCGATGACGTTGTCACCGCCGACGAAGAAGGCGAGTCCGTCGTGGGCCTCGTGAAAGTGCGCCATCAGCGACGCGTACCCTTGTTCGATGTGGGCAAACGTCTCAAATGCATCGAGTCGGTCGGTCAACCGCCCCGTGGCGTCGTTCACGTCGAAATGCGCGATCCGGACATCGTCGTCGGCAGTCTCCGATCGAAACGTGCCGTCGAGCACCTCCCGTCGATCGTCGTCCTGGGCGCTGCCGGCGTCCTGGAGCGCGGCGGTCGCCTCGGTCAGCGCAACCGCGGGCGAGGCGTCGACGCCGACCCCGAGACTCATCGTCACCGGATAGCGATTCCGGACGGACTCCTGGATCCGCTCGTGGGTGGCGCGGTCGATTCCGTTCGTGACCGCGATCATATTGTCGAACCGGGTGAAAAAGACGTAGCCACCGCGCGACCCGAACTGCTGGCTGAGATCGGCGTAGAGCCGCGACTGCAGGGTCTGAAGGTCGACCTCGCGTCTGGGCTCCGGCGTGACCGTCCAGGGACCGTAGTTGTCGATCTGGACATGGGTGACCTGCGTGTTCGTCACACCGCCCGATCGGAGGTGGGGAAGTATCTGTCCTTCGTTTGAGAGCGATCACGAAATCGTGACGATCCACCGTCCCGATCCAGCCCTCCGCAGACTGCCGGCGAGCGGAATCGACCGCGATCGCTGTCTGCCCGGGTGAGAAACGTCGTTCATCGCTACTCTGCTCGCCCCCAACCGGTTGTCCGGCGGTGTCAGGCCGCCTCGCGATCGAGTGGCCAGTAGCCCGCCTCGCGCATCGCGTCGCCGACGGTCCGGTGGAACGCCTGGATGTCGTCGATCTGGTCGGCCTCGACACCGTCGAAGATGTCCGCGACGCTGACGACGCGGTCGGCGTCGATCCGGACGGGGTACTCGCCGTACTCGTCGAGATAATCGGCGACAGCGATCGGGAATTCGTCTTCGTCGACGGTTTTGACGAGCACGGCGTGGCCGTACTTGCGGCGGCCCTCGCTGCCAGTCTCGCCATCGGGGTCGTGCGGCCAGTCCATGGACCGAGTGAACGCGGACGCGAGAAAAGCGTTGTCCCTACTCGCCGGTCGGGCCGGATCGCTTCCGGGTGACGTAGCCCGCGATGCGGTTGCGGACGCCCTTGGATTCGATGTTCGTGACAGCCTCGACGAGATCCTTGTTCCGCTCGAAATCGGTCCCGAACGCGTCCGGGTACGTCTCCATCAACAGCGTTGCGGTCTTTTTGACGTAGGCGGGCTTGATGGCCATAGGGCCGATTACCGACTCGCCGTCATAAGCGATTCGACTCGGCAGGTCGGGACGAGTTCCTCAGTTCGGCCGACATCAGTCGGACGGGCCGCTACGTGTCGGGACGATCCGCGCCGTTCACTCCGTCCGCGCGTAACTCCTGCAGTCGCCGCATGGCGGCCCGGGCCCGCGAATCCCCGCACGAGTCGACGACCGACTCGGCCCACTCGATACGGGTTTCGAGACGCTCGCGATCGGTCCCGGGCACACCGAGGCGCGAGGCAGCGACGGCCGCCTCGACGACGGCGCCGACCGCGCGCTCGATCCGGGGGATGGCTCGCTTTTTGACGGTCGCGTCGTCGGGTTCGAGTGCCCACTCGGTCCACCCCGTTTCGCCGTCTCGCCCGCGATCGATCTCGCGGACGCTGATGGCGACGCGGGCGGGCGCATCCAGATGTGGGTCGTCGACGGTCAGATCGCCCAGTGCAGCCTCGACGACGAGCGCGGGATCGCGCGTGAAGTGCACAACGGCACGACCCTCGACGTGGAGATTCGCGTGCGTGTAACTGCCCTCGTAGGTCCGGGCGGTGACGGGATCGCCGGCGTGGATGCCGAGTGCGGCGACCCGGTGGCCCGAATCGTCGGGCGTCGTGACGACCGTTTCGGTCACGCCGTGCAGGTCGAGTGGCCAGTCGGTCGTCTCTCTCCCACCCATCATACGACCAGCCCCCGCTGGAGCGCGACGAACAGTCCGGCAGCGACGATATCGGCCGTCGCGCCGGGATTGATCGATCGGTTCTGGAAGGTCCGCGCGAGTGTCGCGATGTCGCTATCGCCGTTTCGGACGGCCCGGGCCCGTTCGGTGGCCCATTCGGCAGTCTCACGGTCGTGCTGGATCGAGATCAGCGAGTCGGGGTGGGCGGCGAGTTGCTCCAGCCAGACCGTCGCCGCGCGATCGAGAACGGGCCCGTCGATCGCCCGGAGGCGTTCGGCGACGGCGAACGTGCGCTCGAAGCGGGTCGTCCACTCGCGGGCAACGGCGTCGTGGTCGGCCCCGGCGGCGAGCACGCCCTTGAGATCGATCTCGCGCTCGCGAACTGCGGGAACGGCGTCACTCCCCCGGCGCACGTCACAGTCTGCGATTCCCGCCGGCGGGTCCGCGACCGCCACATCGACGTGGTCGAAGGCCTCGTAGAAGGCGATGGCGTCGGCGACGGTCGTCCGACCGGCGACCGCGGCCGCCCCGTCGCGGGTCAACTCGCCGCGGGCGTGGGCGCGAACGAGCGGGACGACAACGAGGAGCGCGCCGAACTGGGTGTTGCCGCCCCGCTGGCGGGCCATCCCCGCGACGGCGCGCTCGAACGCCCGTCCGAGGCCCCCTTCCGGGCGGGCAGCCATCGCGAGACCGTCGAGTGCGCCGACCGCACCGGCGAGGAAGTGCTCGAAGCGCAGGTCGTCGTGATCGTGATGGCGGTCGACGTTGCCCGGGGTCGGCGTCGAGGCCACCTCCAGGAGCAGCGCGAGCATCGCCGCCCGATCGGGCGAGCGTTCGACCGACCCGGGGCGCGCGGTGGGCGTCACCCCGACACCTCCTGGGGCGTCATTGCACGGCCTCCAGCGCCTCTCGGCAGGCGCGTGCGACCCGGGCCGCGTCGTCGGGGTCGTCCATCTGGGTGTCGGTGCGCACGACCGGCCGATCGAGCGTCGTCCCATCCGCCTCGTCGAGGACGAACGCGTCGGCGAACTCGTAGGCCGCCGCGACGCCCGCCGTCGAGGGATCGTATCCCACCGCAGCCATGAGTTTCCCCGCCGGACCGGAGAAGACGCGATCCTCGACAAAGGGCGAGACCGCGACGACGGGTGTTCGATCGAGCGCGTCGGCGATCCCGTCGACGGCGAGCATCGGGCCGATGCTCGTCACGGGGTTCGAGGGCCCGACGATCACCGGATCGGCGAGCGCATCCAGCACGGCGTCGGTCGCTGCCGCGGCGTCACTGCCCCGGAAGTGCACGTCCTCGACGGCTGGCTCGGCGTCGTGGGCCACCCAGAACGCCTGAAAGTGCATCGATCCCTCGGGCGTCTCGACGATGGTCGCGACAGGGTCGTCGCTCATCGGCCGGACGGTCCAGGGCACGTCGAGTGCGTCGGCCAGCGTCGCCGTCACCTCGGTCAGCGATCGGCCCTCGCGGAGCAATCCCGTCCGGGTGAGATGGATCGCGCGGTCGCGATCACCGATCTCCATGAACTCGCCGTGGCCCGCAAAGCGTCGCCATCGCGCCCAGCGCGGCCCCTCTGTCTGGGCCGCCGCGGGCAGATAGGTCGGCCCACTCGGCAGGTCGGCCGCGCTCGCGAGACGCTGGAGTTCCTCGTGGGTGGCGGTCGTGTCGCCGTCGATCCCCCACCACGTCTCCCGATCGAGTTCGTCGCCGCCGAGAAAGCACACCGTATCCACGTCCGGACAGACCAGCAACCCGCCGAGAGCGACATCGTCGCCGGTGTTCGCGACGACGGTGGTCTCCGCCGCCGGAAACACCGACTCGCTTCCGGCGAGCAGTTTCGGCGATCCGGTCCCGCCGGAGAGAACGGTCACCATACACCCCCTGACCGGAGCATCCGAATAAATCCTCGGGAGTGTGCGCGGGAGGGCCGAGTCGATCAGACCTCTCCGAACAGCGCCATCACGTCCTGGAGATTGATGGTGCCACTGTCCTCGAAGTCGTAGAAATTCGCGTTGTCCCGAACGTTCGCCGTATCGCTATTCTGGAAGAGCATGTTCACGTCGGGGAAACCGATCTGCTCGTTGCCCGAGAGGTCCTCGTACAGACCGTCGCCATCGGGGTCGGTCGCGTTCTCGGGCCAGGTCGGGCCCTCCGGGGTGGACGTGGGTGTTTCCGTCGTGGTCGGTGTGTCCGTTTTCGTGGCGGTTTCGGTGGGCGTCTCCGTCGGCACGATGATGTTGTCGTTCCAGGGCTGGTCGGCGTCGCGTTTCGCCGCGAGACGGTCCTTGATGAACTGGCCGTACTTGTTGGCCGTCCCGCCATCCGCGTTCAACATCGCGGGAGCCCACGCGTCGTCGAAACACCACGCCGTCCAGCTAATGGTGTCGTACTCGTCGTAGAAGTTCATGAACTCCTGGCCGGTGGTCTCGTTGGTGCCGTGGAGGTAGTCCGCGTTCGACCAGGGGCTCCACCCGAACTCGGTCATGAAGACCGGTACTTCCGTCGAGGGTTCGCCGAAGTACTTCGAGAGCGGCCGTGCGCTCTCCTGAGCGTAGATGTGGCCCACGTAAACGAGGTTATCGCCCGAAAATTCGTTATTCGGTGCCTGATAGGTGAACTGCGACCACTGCGGCGACCCGATGAGGACGAGATTTCGCGGGGCGTTCTTGCGGATGGTGTCGACCCACGGCTGGGCGTGCTCGCGCCAGGCGTTCCACGTCTCGACGCCGCCCTGGCTGTCGATCGCTCCGTAGATCGGTTCGGTCGGCTCGTTGAACATCTCGTAGAGGACGTGTGAACTCTCGGCCCACCGCGGCGCGACGGTCTCCCAGAACATCTGGACCTCGTCGAACAGCGTCTCGTTGTTCCAGTCCGGCCCGTCGGGCCAGTGGCGGTGATAGTCGAGGATGATGTAGACATCGTTGGCTCTCGCGTGCTGGACGGCCGGTTCGACGTACCGGTCGAGATAGCTGAGGAGCTGGTCTTTCGTGAACGCGCTCGCGGGGGCGGGACCACTACCGTGTCCGCCGATGTCGCCGGGCTGCATCGGCAAGCGGATCACCCGCGAGTACCACCCACGACTCGCATCGGTCGCGTGATCGATCACCGGTTCGATCCCGCCGGCGCGCTTGGGGTCGATGGTGTTGACCCCGCGCAGGACGACTTTCGCGCCGTTCGGATCGACCAGCGCGTTCTCGTGTCGCGACAGCCACGGCACCGCATCGCCCTCTGCCGCCGAGACCGACCCCCCGACGGTCAGGCCACCGATCCCCGCCGCGGCGGCCCCCTTCAGAAACCCACGGCGCGTGTTTGTCGATCGATCCGCCCCGGTCGCCCCCAAACGATCCCCGTGCATGGTTGTGTCACCCGGTATCGTGGTGTCCCCACTCACGATCCGATGGCCACGCATTCGCGATCCAGCGGTAAAATTTTTTCCATACTCTCGGAAAATTATTGAAATCGGGGACGGCACAGCCAGTGCCGGCGCGGCGACAGTAACTGCGACCGACGGCCTCAGACCATCTGGAACAGGGCCATCACGTCCTGCAGATCGATCTGGCCGTTTGGCTCGAAGTCATAGAACCGGGCGTTGTCCCGAACGTTCGCCGTGTCGCTATTCTGGAAGAGCATGTTCACGTCGGGGAAATTGACGGTCCCATCGCCGGAGATATCCTCGTACAGTCCATCACCGTCGGGGTCGGTCGCCCGTGGATCGGTCGGCCAACTCGGGCCGTCGGGGGACGTGGTCGTGGTTTCGGTCGGAGTCGCGGTCGTCGTCGAAGTCGTCGCGGTGGGCGTATCGGTCTCGCCGCCGGGGATCATATCGTCGGATTTCTCGGCCAGTGCGTTCTTGACGTACGCACCCATGTTCTCCCCGCTGAGCGGGACCCAGTCACAGGGGAGATTTTCACAGTATGTCGGAATCGACCCCGAGTACGGGTCGCCGATGGCATCCTGGGAGTCTCCCGTCGGGAAATCACGCTCGAACATCGCCGACAGCCAGACCGGATCGAAACACCACGCCGTCCAGGAGATGTTGTTTGCTTCGAGCCAGTCGATGTAGGGTTCGCCGAAATCGGAGGTCGTCCCGATGGTCGGATACGCTCCGATCCCGGTCTGCCAGCCGAACTCCGTGGCGAACAGCGGAACGGCCTTGTAGGCCTCGTAGACGCCTTCGCCGTTGCTCTGATCCTGTCCGGTGTCCACGACGCCGTCGCCGTTGGTGTCTTTGCCGCCCTCGACCACGCCGTCCCAGTCACCGGTATCGCTGATGGAGTGGCCGGGATAGATGTGATACGTGTAGGCCAGATTTCCGCCATCGGGTTCCCTGACGACGCCGCCCTCCGGATACTGCGACCACATGGGCGATCCGACGAGGGTGAGCGCATCGGAGTGCTTGCGAATCGTATCGATCCAGGGCTGGCAGGTCTCGACCCAGTGGTCCCACCTCCCCCGTGACCACCCGTTGACCAGCGGCGTCCCGCCCATGTTGGGCGAGGTGGGCTCGTTGTACATCTCGTAGATGACGTGGTCCTCGCTGGCGTACCGTGGTGCAACGATGTCCCAGAACATCTGGACCTCCTTCGAGAGCGTCGGATCGTCCCACGGAAGCGCCCCCGCCCCCCAGTGCCGATGGTAGTCGACGATGGCATACGCACCGTTCTGTTTGCATCGCTCGACCGCCGGATCGAGGTGGTTCTCACAGTAGTCGATCAGTTCGCTCTCGGAGAAGGTGATGGGCTGGTGCACCTGGACGTCGGCCTGTGGGATCGGCGGGAGCCCCGCGATGTCCCCGGGATGGATGGGCAGACGGATCACCCGGGAGTACCACCCCGCCGACTCGTCGGTCGCGAAATCGATCACCTGTTCGGTGGTCTTCCCCCGTGCGCCTGCCGTCGAATTGATCCGGCGAGGGTCCGCGATGTTGACTCCCCGAAGGACGACCTCGTTACCCGAGGGATCGACGATGTCGCTGCCCGATCGTTCGAGTCTGGGCGTCGGAATCCCGCCGGCTGCGGGCGTTCCGACCGCCGACAGTGCGAGTCCCCCGGCGGACCCCGCCGCGACGGTCTTGAGAAAGGTTCGCCTGGAGTGCTGTGATGGCGATGCAGTGGCCGGATCAATGGTGTCCTGAGTCATGGGTGGTGGCCGAGTCGCTCTCCAGCAGTCTGACGACGTTAAATTTGTGGCCAACAAGCTTAAAAATTATCGTCGATCCGCTGGAGGTTGGGATCGAAAGAGGCCCGTCCATGGACCGGACCACCGCAATCGTACTACTATACTGATGAATATCGACGTATATTGCGCCGAGAACCATTCGTCCTCGCCCCCAACGGCAGTAGTGACCAGCATACGTGTCGGAGTCGGCACCTCGAACGATGATATTGCTGTCAGAAAACATCGATCGTTGATGAAGTCGTTGACCCCTGATATTTTAACCCGTCCGGTCGATGGGAACCGACATGGCACATCGCGGGGGCGTGGTGGTCGTCACCGGACGGGATCCCGACCGGATCGACCGGATGGCCTCACAGCTTCGGGATGCTCACACGGTCCGGGTCACGTACCCGTCGACGGATCTCGACGCGCGTATCGACGCCTCCACCGACGTTGTCGTCGTGCTGGACGGGGCTGTCGTGAGTCGGCCGCCCGCACTCTCGGGGGGCCTCCCGCAGATCGGTCTGGTGGGGACCCCCGCCGACCTGGAGGGGCCCATTGACGCCGTGCTGACATCGCCAGTCGAAGCGGACGACATCCGAGAGATGGTCGACTCGCTGACCACCAGGGCGCAATTTCTCCGGACGCTGGAGTCCAGCTATCAGCTGGCTCGACAGGTGTCCGACCACGAGGACCCGTGCCGTGAGGCGATCGAACGATACCGCGAGGAACTCGCTACGATGGCGTCAGCGCTCTCGGGCGCAGAACCGTTCGAATTGCTCGCGCGGTCGATCGAACCCGTCGAATAAGGGACTATACTGTCGGACACAAGTCCGTGAGCAATCAAGTGGGTGTTTTTGCGATTCACGACGGTACTCACCCGAGCAGACAACGAGCGTGTTCAATTTCTTGTGTCCGGCAGTATATTCGCCACCGACTCGGACCGAGCACCGCTGTGATCGCCACCTTCCACGAGCCCTGCGGAGCGGAAACGTTTTTACTCGCGCTGGACGCCACGCCTGTATGGACGAACGTGCCGAAATTCTCGCTGTTCTTCGGGAAAACGCCCGGTATTCGGTCGCCGAAATCGCGGAGTTGACCGACTGCGAGGAGTCCACCGTGGAGTCCGTGATCGCAGATCTCGAACGCGAAGGCGTCGTGCGAGGCTATCGCGCCGTCGTCGACTGGTCGGTCGCCGAAGACTCCCGCGTCACCGCGATGGTCGAGTTGAACGTCACACTCGACCGGGAGACCAACTATCGGGACATCGCCGACCGGATCGTGAAGTACCCGGCTGTCGATTCGCTGCGTCTCGTCAGTGGCGACTTCGACTTCGCGGCGGAGGTCTCGGCGGACTCGATGGAGGAGGTCTCGCGGTTCGTCAGCGACGAGATCGCACCGATCCCGGAGGTGACCCAGACGGTCACCCACTACGTCATGGAGACCTACAAGGACCACGGCATCGCCTTCGGCGACGGCGACGACGACGATCGCCTCTCGATATCGCCATGACGATCGAACCGTCAGCGCGGGTCGACCGCGTCGGCCCCTCGGGCATTCGTCGGTTCTTCGAACTCGCCGAAGAGGTCGATGACCTCATCTCGCTTGGCGTCGGTGAACCCGACTTCTCGGCCCCATGGATGGCCAGACAGGCGGCGATCGACTCGCTCGAACGCGGGCAGACATCCTACACCGCCAACCGGGGCAAACGCGAGTTGCGCAAGGCGATCGCGGCCGATGTCGACCGCTATGGGCTCTCCTACGATCCGGACGATGAGATCATCGTCACGACCGGCGCGAGCGAGGCGCTGGATCTGGCCCATCGGGCCATCGTGGATCCGGGAGATACCGTCGCCGTCATCGATCCAAGTTACGTCTCCTACGTCGCCAACGCGACGTTCGTGGGGGCCGAAGTCCTGCGCGTTCCGACACGGGAAGAGGAGTTCGTGTTGACCCGCGACGCCCTGGCGGCGGCCGGGGCCGAGGAGGCGGACGTGCTCCTGATGGGCTATCCGAACAACCCGACGGGTGCGACGATGACACGCGACCAGCTCGAACCCGTCGCGGCGTTCGCCCGCGAGCACGACCTCACGGTCATCAGCGACGAGATCTACGCCGAGTTGACCTACGGGCACGATCACGCCTCGATCGCCGCACGTCCGGGTATGCGCGAGCGAACGATCGTGATCAACGGGTTCTCGAAGGCCTTCGCGATGACGGGCCTGCGCCTGGGGTATGCGATGGGGCCGCCCGAGGCGATCGCGGCGATGAACCGGATCCACCAGTACACGATGCTCTCGGCCCCGACGACCGCCCAGTACGCCGCGATCGAGGCGCTCGACTCGTGTGACGACGCCGTCGAGGAGATGTGCGAGCAGTACAATCGCCGACGACGACTCGTTCTCTCGCGGTTCGACGAGATGGGAATCCCCTGTTTTCCATCGAGTGGGGCATTCTACGCCTTCCCCGAATGCCCGTGGGCCGACAGCGAGGCGTTCGCCGAGGCACTGATCCAGACCGAACAGGTGGCGGTCGTTCCGGGAACGGCCTTCGGTCCCGGGGGCGCGGGCCATCTCCGGGTCTCGTACGCCACCGATATCGACAGTCTTCGGACGGCCCTCGACAGAATCGAGCGATTCGTCGCGGAGTATCCCGAACAGTCCCAGTACCACCGCTGACCGTGAGCCCCGCGATATTCGGGAGAAAACGGGCCGAAACCTGACGTAAACCTTTTTTCCCCACATCCCCAGTTGTCGACTAATGGCAATCGATGACACAGAGGGGGACGAGGAGTCGGGGTCCTCGTTGCTCGGTCGGACCCGGGGGCGTGACGACGACGATTATTCCTGGGAGGATTTCAGGCGCGAATACCACGATTCGGGCCGATTCGATCGAAGCGAGTATCTCGGCTTCGATCCCCAACGCACCGACGATCGTCTCGCGCGTGGCGTCGCCCAGGCCCGACCGCTCCTCGAACCGGTCGAGGACTACGCCGATCCATCCCGTCATACCGTCGTCAAAGGCGAGTACGACTGGGAGCACTTCAAACAGGAGTACTACTTCGAACCGGACGGGTCACGACCGCGCGATAGCGACGGCGAGGTGGTCCCGTTCGATCCGGGCGAGTATCTCGGATTCGACCCCGACGAGACCGAAGGTCAGTTGAGTCACGCCGAGAATATCGCGAGCGACCTCGCCGACCTCGTCGACGACCGGACCGTCGACGTGAACGAGGACCTCGACGAGGACGCCTTCTTCTCGACGGTCGAGGGCCACACAACCGTCGTCAATCGATACGACCTCGAAAAGGCCGTCCCGATGGCCAAGAAACTCCACTTCGACGAAGTCGAACGATACTGGGTGAACAAGCCGTACGCGTTCGTCATCCTCTTCCATTCGAGAAAGGAAAACGAAAACAAGTACTACGTCATCCAGCCCTACCGCAACGAGATCGAAACAGACGTCGCCGATTTCATCTCGGGAAAACTCAAGACCGCGATCCGGTACACTGACGACGATATCAACGTCGAGGGTGACGCCTCCGCCCGGGCCGATGTCATCGATCGCGAGACACTTCGATTGCTCGATCGCTACGACATCTATCAACCCCCCAGCGGCGGGGGCGGACTGGGCGGATCGCTGTTCGGCGGCGAGCACCAGACCCCCGACGTTGAGGGCGGACTCGACGGGATCTCGGTGCGACCGGAACCCGCCGTCTTGGCCGAAGACCGGGACGTGCTCAACGAGTACGAGGTCGAAAAGCTACTCTACGTGCTCAAGCGAGACTTCATCGGCTACTCGAAGATCGATCCGATCAAACACGACATCAACGTCGAGGACATCTCGTGTGACGGGTACGAGGCGCGTGTGTTCGTCTACCACACCGACTACGAGCAGATCATCACGAACGTCGAACACGGCACCACAGACCTCGACGACTTCGTGGTGAAACTGGCCCAGCGCTCCGGAAAGGGCATCTCGAAACGACAGCCACAGGTCGACGCGACTCTCCCCGACGGGTCGCGTGCCCAGTTGACCCTCGGACGCGAGGTCTCCGATCACGGAACGAACTACACGATCCGCCAGTTCAAAGACGTTCCATTCACCCCGATCGACCTGATCAACTGGAACACGTTCAACCTCGACGAGATGGCCTTCCTGTGGCTGTGCATCGAGAACAACAAGTCGATGATCTTCGCGGGCGGGACGGCATCCGGGAAGACCACCTCGCTGAACGCGGTCTCGCTGTTTATCCCCTCGAACGCAAAAATCGTCTCGATCGAGGACACCCGCGAGGTCGAGTTGCCCCAGCGCAACTGGGTGGCCAGCGTCACCCGGCCGTCCTTTTCTGAGGACGCCGTCGGCGACATCGACGAGTTCGACCTGCTCGAGGCCGCACTCCGCCAGCGACCCGATTACATCGTCATGGGGGAGGTTCGTGGTGAGGAGGGTCGGACCCTCTTCCAGGTCATGTCGACGGGGCACACCACCTACACGACCTTCCACGCCGACACCGTCGGCGAGGTCATCAAGCGGTTCACGACCGACCCGATCAACGTCTCGAAGACGCTGTTCACGGCGCTTGACCTCGTCTCGATCCAGACCCAGACGCGTGTCGGTGGCCGGAAAGTCCGCCGGAACAAGACCCTCACCGAGATCAACGAGTACACCCCCGAAAACGACGAGATCAACGTCCGAGACGTCTACCAGTGGCAGGCCGACACGGACACCTACATCCAGATGGGGTCCTCGAACACCTTAGAAGAGATCAAGTTCGACCGCGGGTGGGACCAGGACCGCCTTGACGAGGAGTTGTTCAAACGGCAGATCGTGCTCGCACACCTCATCAAAAACGGGCTGAACACCTACACCGAGGTCGCTGCGACGATCCAGGCCTTTATCAACGACCCAGATACGATCATGACGCTGATCGCCAACGAGCAACTCGAACACTCGCTCGAAGACCTCCGGGAAATGGAATCGGTCCAGATCGAAGTCGACCCCGAAAAAGAGGAGATGGTGCCACGACCGGACCCCTCGGCCGAACTCCTCGAGGAGGCAAACGGGATACTCGACGACGCGAGTGACCTGTTCGACCGGTACAAGAGCATGGAGTCACCCGACATCGTGGCCGCACTGACCGAAACCGAGTCGAGCGACGACGATACGGGCGATTTCGGTCAGTTCGTGCCGAAGGCTGAGGCGGGGGCTGGCGAGGACTGATGAGTTTCGCGACCGATTCCACGCCGAGCGGCCAACTCGGCGGGGCAAGTACCTTCGGCGACGCCTTCTACCCGATCTACAAGCGGCTGTTCGACGAAGACGGCGACTTCGTCGCGAGTGTCGACGCGAAACTCGCCGAAGCCCGGATGGCCGACAACGTCGAAATGTTCCTTTCGAAGACACTCGCGGTCGGGTTGATCTCGGGTGGAGCGCTCTGGCTCGTCGGGATGCTCATCGGAACACTGGTCGTCACGCTGGTGTGGGGCGGCGAAGCACCCTCGTTTTTCGGCCTCTATTTCCCGGAGCCGATCCTCTCGATCGTGGAGTTCCTGAAGCTACCGTTTACCGTACTCGTCTCCGGAATCGTCTTCGGAACGATCGGGTTCATTTCGGGATTCGGATCGCTGGTCTCGATTCCGTACTTCCGGTCGAGTGCCCGAGAACGCGAGATCAACGTCCTGCTCTCGGACTCGGTCTCCTTTATGTACGCACTGTCGGTCGGAGGCATGAATCAACTGGAGATTTTGAACGCGATGGCGACCTCCGAAGACACCTACGGCGAGGTTTCGAAGGAGTTCCAGACCATCGTGCGGGAAACCCAGTACTTCGATATCGACTACCGGACGGCGGTCAGAAACCAGGCGCTACGGACCCCGAGCGACGAGTTGAGTCAGTTTCTGACCGACATGCTGTCGATCATCAACTCGGGGGGCGACATGACGCGCTTCCTCGAAGATCAGAAGAACAAGCAGATGCGAACGGCCCAGCAACAACAGGAGCGCATCCTCGACACGCTAGAACTGTTCGGCGAGATGTACATGACACTCTCGCTGTTCCCGCTGCTTCTCATCATTATTCTGGTGGTCATGGAGTTGATGACCTCGGCCTCACAGAAGATGTTGCTGCTCGGTGTCACCTACCTCCTCATTCCGCTGATCAGTATCGGCTTTCTGGTCGTCATCTCGACGGTCACTCAGGACGAACCGGGCGATGGCTTCCTCGAGCCCGAAGGCGAAAGCGGCACCGAGGTGACCGGAAAAAGCATCGACGTGCTCGACTTCTCCTTCGTGAACCAGTTCGTCGGCGAATACAGCATTTTCGACAAGATCAAGAGCAAGGAGGGGACCTACAATCTGATGAAGGTCATCACACAGCCCCACATCTTCTTCCGTGACTATCCGATGACGGTGCTGGTCGTGACGGTGCCCATCTCGCTGGTCGCGCTCGTCTTCGCACTCCTCATGGGGTGGGCGAACCTCTCGATATCGGCGATGACGAGTTCGCCACTGCGAGAGACCTTTGCGTGGTTCTACGTGCCGATGTACATCAATCTCGTCCCGCTGACCGTCTTTTACGAGTGGAACGTCAGATCGCGACGGGGCATCATCGGATCGCTCTCGGACAACCTGCGCAAACTCGCGAGTGCCAACGAAACGGGGATGACGCTGCTCGAATCGGTCAAGGTCGTCTCGGAAACCTCCTCGGGAACGCTTGCGGACGAATTCCACGCAATGCACGCGAAGGTGAAATACGGGACCGATCTGAAGACCGCGCTCCGGGAGTTCAACAACGACTATCACATCCCACGCCTCGCCCGGACGGTCAAACTCATCAGTGAGGCACAGGAAGCCTCGAATCAGATCCAGCACGTTCTCTCGACGGCCGCCCAGGCCAGCGAGAACCAGGACGACATCGATCGCGAGCGAATCTCCCGAACGCGGATGCAGGTTGCGATCATCCTGATGACCTACATCACGCTCCTGGGCGTGATGGCACTGCTCAAAGTCCAGTTCCTCGAAAAGATGGGGTCGCTCGTGACGCAGGTCGGATCGACCTCGGGCAGTAGTGTGGCCGGTGGCGGCATGGGCGGGCAGTTCCAGTCCAAACTCCTCAAGGGCGGATTCATGTCCATGCTCTTTTTCCACGCCGTCACGATCCAGGCGCTCGCGTCGTCGTTCATCGCGGGCTACGTCAGGGACATCAAGATCCTCTCGGGAGCCAAGTACGCCGTCGCACTCTCGACGCTCGCGCTCGTCGTCTGGATCGGCGTCAGCATCTAGAACCAGTCACGGACGGCCCTCCGGTCGACCGTTCCAGATGCCGTCCGGGGCAACGACTCGACGAGCGCCCACTCACGCGGTCGTTTCGGAGGAGCGAGGTTCTGACTCGCATACGCATCCAGATCGGGTATCGTGAGCCGTTCGACTGCCGGCCGGACGGCCGCGACGACACGTTCACCCCACCGGTCGTCCGGGCGACCGACGACCGCCACCCGATCGACCGCGGAGTACTCGGCGAGGACGGCCTCGACCTCGCCCGGATCGACCGTCTCGCCCCCCGTGATGATGCGATCGTCGAGTCGGCCGTCGACGACGAGATGGCCATCCGCGAGATGACCTATATCGCCAGTTCTGAGCCCCATCGCGGTCCATTCGCCCGCGTCGTCGAGATACCCCGGCGTGACGCCCGCGCCGTCGACGACGATTTCGCCGGTCGCGCCCGGAGCGCGTCGATCGCCAGTTTCGGGGTCACAGATGGTCACGTCGAGGCCTGCGAGCGGACGGCCCACGGTCTCGGGATGATCGTCGAGATCTGCCGGCCGGGCGATGGCGATTCCCGAGGCCGTCTCGGTCGTTCCGTAGGTCGGCCAGAGCGGAACGCCCCGATCGAGTGCACGCTCGCGGAGTTCGACCGTGATGGGCGCGCCACCGACGAGCACGGCATCGAGCGTTTCGGGCGGTTCCCACCCGGTGGCGAGCAGATCCGAGAGCTGCGTCGGCACCAGCGACACGCCCGAGAGCGGACGGTCGGCGAGGATCTCGGCCAGGCGGGTCGGATCGGGCGAGCGCTCGATGGCGACGGGCGTCCCCAGTCCGAGCGCGCGAACGATCGGCATGAACCCGCCCATGTGATGGACCGGCAGTGGATCGAACCACCGGTCGGCGGCCGGGCCCAGACGGTCGGCCCAGCCCCTGACGCTGGCGGCCAGTGTTCGGACATCGAGACGAACGCCCTGTGGCGTGCCGGTCGTGCCCGACGTGAACGCAACGACGGCCTCTCGATCGGCCGGCCAGTCGGCCGATGGCGGGGCCTCGTCGGGATCGCCCCGGAGCGAATCGACGCCCACCACCGGTGCGTCGAGAGCCGCCCCGAATGGGTCCCCCCCAGGACCGATATCGACCGTCGAACCACTCACGAGCGCCGCGATATCGGCTGCCGATGCTCGCTCCCGGAGTGCCCGGGCCGGAGCGTCGGGGTCGAGCACGACCACACTCCCGCCGATCCGCCAGATCGCACCGACGAGTCGAACGAACACCTCGCGATCGGCCACACAGAGGCCGATCCGGCCGGTCGCCGTCCGCACGTCGAGTGCCGCGGCGGTCGCGTCGACACGCCGGTCGAGGTCACCGAACGTGACGGACTCGTCGAGGGCTGGCACGATCAGGGCCGGTCGATCGGGAGTTTCGCGGGCGCGCCGGGCGAGTGGATCGCTCCCGCCAGGGGCGATCGCCATCACGGTATCGACACCTCGGTGATACCCAGCCCGGGTCGATCTGGCAGTCGTACCCGACCGTTCTCGATCGTCACGGGATCGGGCGCGAGATCCACTGCGAGGCGATCGCCAGTCGCCAGCCCGGACGGAGCGACGCGAGGAAGACTCGCAGCGAGGTGGGCGGCCGCAGTCCGGGCGAGAACGCCATCGACGGTCGTCGAGACGATGACTGCGAGGTTCGCATCGATCGCCGCGAGTGCGATCTCGCGAGTGCGTTCCAGACCACCCAGCGCCATGGGCTTGCAGACGAACGCATCGGCGATATCGACGAGCGCGAGCGGATCGCTCGCGTGCACGACCGACTCGTCGAGCGCGATCGCCGGATCGATCGTCCCGGCCAACTGCCGGAGCGTCGCGTGATCGCTGGCCGCGACTGGCTGTTCGACCAGATCGAGATCGGTCGCCTCGGGCGAGCGCAGTACCGCACGAGCGAAATCCGGCGACCAGGACCCGTTGGCGTCGATCCGGAAATCGACGGCGGCGGGTACGACGGCCGCGACGCGTTCGATTCGCTCGCGCTCGCGGCCGGAATCGTCGGCCCCCGCCTTGCACTTCACTGCGGGAACACCGCGCTCGACCGCGCGTCGCGCTCGCTCGGCGGCCATTGCCGGGGCGACCCGATCGATCGTGGCGTTGAGCGGCACTGGCCCGCCCGATCCGCCGAGCGTCGCCCACAGCGGTTCGTCGAGCGATCGGGCCTGCGCGTCGAGCGCCGCACACTCGACTCCGTGACGGGCCGCCGGTCGGGCGATCGGGTCGACCCGGTCGACCGCGCGTTCGAGACCGTGGCGGTCGGCGTCCTCGCGGGCGGTATCGAGGGCATTCCGGGTCGCCGCCAGCGGTTCGGTCCAGCCAGCCAGCGGTGTCGCTTCGCCGAAACCACGAGTGCCCTCGCGAGAGACGCGAACGAGCCATCCCTCGCGGGCCTCGATCCGACCGTCAGCCGAATCGAGCGGATCGGCAAGCGTCAGTTCGAAGCGATCGATATCCATTCAGACCACCACCGGACCGACGAGGCCGACCGACAGCGTGAGCGCGTGGACGACGGTCAACTGCCCGGTGCGTTCGAGAGCATCGTTCAGTCGTTCGCCGTCGGCCGTCCGGACGGTCCGCGAGAGCGAGACTGCACCCGGGAGCGTGACGATCGGGAGGCCTGCGAGTATCGTCACGCCCTCGATGACCCCGACCCAACCACCGATCGCCAGGCCCACAGGGACGAGATAGCCGACGGCCAGCAGAGCGACGTATTCCAGTCGACTCCAGCGATCGCCCAGCCGAACCGCGAGCGTGATCTTGCCCGCAGCGCGGTCCTCCTCGCGATCGCGAACGTTGTTGACCGCGAGGATCGCCGTTGCGAGCGCTGCCATCGGGAGACTTGCGAGGACCGCGAGTGCCGTGATCGATTCGGGTGGCGGCACCAGCGGAAATCGCGTTCCCACCGACGCGGCGGCCTGCACGTAGTACGTCCCCACGACGGCCGCGACACCGAAATACACGAAGACGAACAGATCGCCGAGCCCGTAGTAGCCATACGGGTACGGGCCGCCGGTGTAAAGGATGCCCGCGGCGATCCCCGACAGGCCGACGATCAGGATCGGGAGGCCCCCGACGGCAACGAGTCCGAGACCGACACCGATCGCGAGGGCGTAGCTCGTGACCATCGCGGCCGCCACCTGTCCGGGCGGTATGAGCCCACCGGCCGTGACGCGCGTGAATCCCTCTCGATCGGGGTCGTCGACGCCGTGACGGGCGTCGAAGTAGTCGTTGGCGAAGTTGGTCCCGATCTGGATGAGAAGTGCCCCGACGAGTGCGGCCACCGCGACGTGTGCAACGAAGACGCCTTCGACGGCAGCGACCGCCGAGCCGACGATCACGGGAGCGGCCCCGGCGGGCAGGGTCTGTGGACGCGCGGCCATGAGCCAGGCGCGTCCGAGCGACGGACGGTCGGACATACTCACCGTCGGAGGCCCGGGCCCTCAAACGTATTGCTCGGGTGCCCACCCTGACGCCACCAGCGCACAGTCGACGATCACACCGCTGGCCAGGGGGCTCCACCGGTCCGGGGTCCGGGCGTGTGGCCACCCCGGACGGCCGGACCGCCGTCATCGACACCACTATTGGTCGGCCCGCCGACTCCGCGGACATGGACGTTACGCTCACACCCTCGACCGTCTCCGGCCAGGCCCGTGCGCCTCCCTCGAAGAGTTACACCCACCGGGCGATCCTCGCGGCGGGGTATAGCGCCGAGACGACGAGGGTCGAGAATCCCCTGATCAGTGCCGACACCGAAGCGACGATGGCCGCCGTCGAGGCCTTCGGCGGAACGGTCGAGCAGTCGGCCGACCAGTGCACGATGTCGGGGTTCGACGGCCGGCCCGCAGTACCCGATCGCGTCGTGAACTGCGAGAACTCGGGGACGACGATGCGACTCACGACCGCGACGGCCGCGCTCGCCGACGGACTGGTCGTGCTCACGGGCGACGCATCCCTGCGCTCGCGTCCGCAGGGGCCACTGCTGGAGGCGATCGAACAACTCGGCGGACGCGCCGAGAGCACGCGCGCGAACGGGCAGGCCCCACTCGTCGTCGGCGGGCCGATCGACGGCGGCCGAGCATCGATCCCCGGGGACGTGTCCTCGCAGTTCGTCACTGCACTCCTGATGGCGGGGGCAGTCACGCCCGATGGTATCACGATCGACCTGGAGACCGCACTCAAGTCCGCACCGTACGTCGCGATCACGCTGGATGTCCTGGACGCGTTCGACGTTGCGGCCAGCGGCGAGGGGCGCGAGTGGTCGGTCCCCGGCGGGCAGCGGTATGCGGCCCACGACGGCACCTATCGCGTGCCGGGCGACTTCTCCTCGATGTCGTACCTCCTCGCAGCGGGCGCTCTCGCCGCGCCCGAGGGGCTTCGGGTCGTGGGTGCCGAACCGAGCGCCCAGGGCGACGCCGTCATCGTCGAGCACCTCCGGGCGATGGGCGCGCCTCTGGAGTGGGATCGAGACGCGGGGACCATCGATGTCGAGCGTGGCGCACTCGACGGTATCGAGGCGAGCGTCGCGGACACGCCCGATCTGCTCCCGACGCTCGCGGCGGTCGGCGCGGCCGCCGACGGGACGACACGAATCGTCGACTGCGAACACGTCCGGTACAAGGAGACCGACCGCGTCGCGGCGATGGCCGAGGAACTCACGCGGATGGGGGCCAGGGTCACCGAACACGAGGACCAACTGCTCGTCCACGGATCGGAGACCGACCTGGCTGGCGCACGCGTCGACGGGCGGGGCGACCACCGCATCGTGATGGCGCTCGCACTCGCGGGCCTCGTGGCCGACGGCGAGACGACGATCGACGGCGCCGAACACGTCGACGTCTCCTTTCCGGGATTTTTCGAGACGATGGCCGATCTGGGCGCGACGGTCGATCGCTCCTGACCCCATCCCGATCGGCGACGTGCCCGCCGAGCATCGCACGCTGATCGCTGTCGGACCGATCGAAAGCCGGGGTCCTGCCGCCGACCGGCAATCGAATCCGTCAGGGCGTTCTGGACCGGCCTCGCGCCGATCACGATCGGAACGGTCGCCGCTACACTCGCGACCGCATTGCCGTGATCTCGGACGGCCCCTAGAGCCCCGGCAGGACTCGTGGCGCGAGGACGAACAGTCCGACCACCACGGGCAGCGCACGCGCCACCAGTCGGACGGCGATCGGTGCGCCGATCCACTCGGTGCGCTCGTAGGCCACCCCGGCAATCGCCGAGACGATCGTCAGCCAGAGAATCGATGCGACGAGCATCGATGCGACGAGCATCGGTGCGACGAGCATCGCTGACGGGACGCCCACCCCAACGTCGACGACGACCGTGAACGAAACGTGGAGTGCGACTGCGACGGCGATCGCGACCGTCGCGTGACTCCGATCGGCCAGTCGCCGCTGCAACGTCGCCCGAAAGAGAAATTCCTCCCCGACGATCGCGGCCGCCATCGCGACCACGGCGACGGTCCCGCCGAAAATGGCGACAACGAGCGGACTCGATTGCCCGGGCCAGAAGCGCCATCCCAGCGCCTCAGCGATCGATCCGAGGCCGACGTCCACCAGTGCGATCGCGCCGGCAGCCACGACGACCGGGTGCTCGTCCGACCACTGCGGCCGGTGGCCGTCGTGGATCGCGAGCGCTGTCGCGACGGCCCCGGTTCCGAGACACACCGCCAGACCGTGGACGATCCGTCCCAACTGAAAGGACGTGACGCGGTTCAGCGGGGCGCGCACCGATTCGATCAGGTCGATCCCTGCGACCCACTCGCCCACGACGACGAGCCCTGCCGCGAGCGCGGTCGCGACGAAGGCCACCACAACTGCCCAGCCCCGCTCCCCGAGCAAGGATCCGACGGGGTGGGTCGGTGCCTCGTTCTCCATGCAGAACGATCGGAGCAATGCGAAAAAATATCCACCGATTTCTCGTCAGTCGACACGGTGAGACGGTCGATCCTGTCTGTCAGTCGCGTGACCAACGAGAGGACGAACAGGTCGCTACGCGAGTTCTTCTATGTTCGCCACGATCTCTGCGGCGTACTCCTCGGTGCCCAGTTTCTCTGCGTCGTCGA
>JBDGTN010000105.1:25459-28043 GCA_042216835.1 Halococcoides sp. | reverse complement strand
CGCCGGGTTCCGGTCCGAGTGTCCGACAAGCGCTTAAGTGGATGGACTCCGTGGCCGGGAGTATGCCGACGATCGAAGTCAGCGAGGAGACCCTCGACCGCCTCGACGGACTGCGCGTCGACGAGGAGTCTTACGAGGAAGTCATCACTGAACTCATCAATATCTACGAGGCCGAGGAGTTGACCCTGTTTCGCGCAGGCGACGAGATCTAGCCCGACGCCCCTCCTCTCAGTTAATCCGACGTGTTTCTAGCGGCGCGCTCACAGACGGTCGCCCACTGCCCGGACTCGCGGAGGCGCGTTTCGAGTCGCTGGACGTACGCCTCGGCCAGTCCTGCGGCCGTGGTCCGCATCTCCGCGCGCTCGCTGCCGGTCAGCGACCCCAGCCAGTCCAGAAAGCCCCCGTCGTCACCGTGGTCGGCCAGGCCCACGTCGCCAGCGTCGTCCATCGCGACGAGGTCGTCGAGGATCGCATCGAGCGCACCCGTATCAGCGCGGAGTTCGGCCTCGGCCGGGGAATCGGGCCTGTCGATGCGGAGTTCGACCGCCGACATCACCAGATCCCACTGTCGGCTGGTCAGCCCCGCATCGGCGACCCGGTCGGCGAACTCGCCGTCGAGGGCCATCCGCTCGGCCGCGATCGTATCGCGCCAGTCGGTCACGGTCGAATCGTCGGGCCGACGACCCAACGGTGTTGCGGTTCGGACGACCGAACGCTTGAACAGGACGACGACCCTACTGCCGCCGATGTCACGACACGTCTCGACGCGAGGGAGGGATCGACCGTGACCGTGTTTGGATTTCTGGCGGTCGTGCCGATGATGCAGGGCAGTCTCGCCGGCCAGGTCGCCAAGGCCGTCGAGGCGCTGGACGAGCACGATGTGGCCTACGAGACGACGCCGATGGGGACGATCGTCGAAGCCGACGACACAGAGACGCTGTTCGCCGCCGCCCAGGCAGCCCACGATGCCGTCGACGGCGATCGTGTCGAAACGACGCTCAAAGTCGACGACAAGCGCACCGTCGACCAGCGGGCCCGGGAGAAAGTCGAGGATCTGGCCGACGAACTCGGTCGCGAACCGGTTCGAGACCGGGAGTAGCCGTCCGGCCCCCACCGCCGATCGCGGACCGACCGCAACCGTTGACTGTTCGGGCATGCACGCCGCGGTATGGACCCACTGAATCGCGCCGCGACAGAAATCGTCGACGAAGCCGTCGAGTTCGCCGACGAGTACGGGATTACGACCGACCGACTGGACTCGGGGGCCACCGTGCTGGACTGCGGGGTCGACCACCCCGGTGGACTCGAAACCGGGGCGCTCGTCGTCGACATCCAGACCGGCGGCCTGGCGAGTGTCAGCCTCGATGTCGCGTCGGTCGCCGACGCCACCCGGCCGTCGGTCACCGTCACCACCGACCATCCAGGCCTGGCGCTGCTGGGCGCACAGAAAGCTGGCTGGGAGTTCACGGGCGACCACGACGCTCTCGGGAGCGGGCCCGCGCGGACCCTGGTCGCCGACGAAGATGTCTACGCGCACCTCGATCACCGCGAGGCCTTCGAGATGGCCGTCCTCTGTCTCGAAACTGCCGACCAGCCGACCGATGCCATCGCGAGGGCGGTGGCCGACCGGGCGGGCGTCGCCGAGTCCGCGGTGACGCTGGTTGCGTTCCACACGGCGAGTCTCACCGGGAGCGTCGCGAGCGCGGCCCGTGCCGCCGAACTCGGCGTCTATCGCTATCTCGAAGCGGGCGGTGATCTCGACGGCCTCCGATCGGCGAGCGGGATCGCGCCCGCCCCGCCGGTCGCCGGCGACGAGCGGACGGCGATGGCGCGTGGCACCGACGCCGTCGCCCACGGCGGTCGGGTGCATCTGACCGTCGATCGCGAGGGCCCGCCGGCCGCCGACCTGGTGTCGACCGCCGAGCGACCGTTCGAGGAGCTCTTCGCTGCCTCCGACGGGGCCGACGACCTCGATCGCGACAGCTTCGCGCCCGCGTCCGTCACGGTCGACGAGATCGGCGGTCCAACGCGATCCGCCGGCGAGCGCCGGCCCGGGATGCTCGACGCGGCGTGGCACTGATGGCCCGGTCCCCGGGAAAGAAACGGCACTCGCGGGCTACGGCGTGAATTCGTACAGGTCGTCGCCGACGTGGTGGATCGAGTCGACGACCTTGCCCTCGTCGCCGGTCATCTCCGCGCCCGGGACGCGGGCCCGCCCGACCGCGAGAACCTTGTCGTGAACGTCTTCGGCGATCACGACCGGGTCGCCCGCCGCGATCGCGTCGTCGGCATCGACGATGCCCGGGCGCATCACGTCCGCGCCGTTCGAGACGAACTCGATCGCGCCCGCGTCGACGGTGACGACCGCGCGATCGGGACTGGTCGCATTCGCCCCCCGAACGGTCAGGAAGGGGTCGCCGTCCTCACCGCCGACCGACTCCTCGTCGAGATACAGCACGGCCGGTTCGCCGTCGACCAGGACGAGTTCGCGGTCGTCGTCCTCGAAGGTCACGCGCTCGTAGGTCTCGCCGTCGAGGGTCACACCGAGGCGATCATCCAGTGCCGAATCGATGGCGTCGATCGC
>JBDGTN010000105.1:0-25359 GCA_042216835.1 Halococcoides sp. | reverse complement strand
CGTCGAGGGTCACACCGAGGCGATCATCCAGTGCCGAATCGATGGCGTCGATCGCGTCCGCCCGGAGGTGGTGTCGGGTTTTCACGTCCATGGGCGTGGATCGCCCGCGAGCGCGAATAAATCGTCCGGCTGCGTGCGATGGACCTGCCGGCCTTCGACGCCGTCCAGTGGGCCCGACGGGCCCAGACCGGACGATTTAGGGCCCACTCATCGGTACATGGAACATGACATTCGATGTCGGATCGGTCGTCAGCGACGGTCTCGATCGAGTGGTCACCAGGGCCGGTGCGATCGCGATCGGACTCCACACCGCGATCTATGCCGCCCTCGTGACGGTGCTGTTCGTCGGCTACGGCCTGGGCATCGTCTTCGAAAACCGGCCTGCTGTGATCGCGACGATCGTCGCGCTCGTGGCGCTTGCAGTCCTCCTCGCGTGGGCGGCGCTCGCACTCGCATACGTCGGGACCGCCCGCTGGCTGGTCCGCGACGATCGGTCGACTGCCCCACGGTCGGCCCTCGCGCGGCGAGCCCCGGTCGCGGCGCTGTCGGTGATGGTGCTCAATCTCGGGTTCGGTGTCGTCGCGGTCGTCAGCAGTCCGCTGCTGTGGCTTCCGTCAATCGCGATCGGGACGGTCCTGATCTTTTCGCCGCTGGTCGTCGCCGTCGAGGACACCGGCCCACTCGCAGCGATCTCGCGCAGCTGGACGCTCACGGAGGGCCATCGACTCGAGCTGTTCGCCATCGGAGCGCTCTACAACTTCATCTTCTGGGCGATGAGCCAGGTGGCCGGCATCGTCGTGATCCTCCCGATCGTCGGCTGGGTGGCCCTGGGGGCGTTCTGGGCCGCCCAGACAGTGTGTTCGGTCGGCATCCTCGCGGAGGCGTATGCCCAGATCACCGCCGAGTCACGGTCGGCCTGATCGCCCGCCGGCCCCAGCCAGGTCCGCGTCGATCCGGCGCGGCCTCGACACCGTTTTGTCGGCCACGCTCTCCCGTCCGGTATGCGGATCGACCCGGTCACGACGATCGCCGGCGGCCTCGATCGAGCAGCCTCGGCCGCGACGCTGCCGGTCGCCGGCCTGCTGTTCGTGACCTATCTCGCGGTCTCCTATGGCACGCTCGGTGGCGTGTTCGTGGGCCTCCCCACGGCCGTGTTGAGCCAGCGCTGGTGGGTTCTCGTCGCCGTCCTCGGCGGCCTCGTGTCGCTGTGGATGGGCGCGGGACTCCTCACGCTGTACGGCCACGTCGTTGCAGCGCGCACCCTCGGACCGAATCTGCCCGGCGATCGGAGCCCGTTCACCCGCCGGATCGGCCGGGCGATGGCCTCGACGGTCGCTCTCGCCGTCCTGCTCGGCCCGCTCGCCGTCGGTGGGACGCTGCTGGCGGTCGTCCCTGGCGTCGCCGTCGGAACACTCGGCGCATTCGCCGTCGTCGCCATCGCGGTCGAAGATCGATCCACGGTGGACGCGCTCGAACGGGCGTGGGCGCTCGGGGCGACCGATCGAGTGGCGACGGTACTCCTGGGCACGCTCCTCGCCGTGGGAGCGGCGATCATGGTCGTCGGCGCGATTCTTGCCATCGCCGTTCCCGTCGTCGGTGGCCTCCTCCGGGCGGCCCTCCTGACTGCCGTCCAGTGTGCCCTCGTCGGTATTTTCGTCGAGGCGACCCTCCGATTGCGCGAGATTCGGGATTTCGAGGTCCGGGTCGAATAGACGACGACATGTGGCGGGCGGATTCCGCCACTGTCCGATCGATTGTAGCGCTACAGAGGATGAAAAATAATTTTGCGACCGGGCCCACTGTTCTACGAATGAGTATCGACATCGGACGGGTGATCGGGCAGGCCATCGAACGCTCGCTGACGACGACAGGGGTCGTGGTCGCAGCAATGCTCTTCGTGATCCAGGCCGTCACTGAATTTCTCTCCATGACGCCAGCGCTCCTCGAGTCGACGATCAGGAGCGCCGACCAGACCACCATCGGCATGATCATCGGTGGGTTACTGTTCGTCTGGGTGGTGGTTTTCGTCGCGTCGATCGCGATACAGCTCGTCGCCGCACGATTGCTCGCACGCCCCATTCCGGCGCTCGCCACGATCGAACGCGACGCCTTCACCGATCGACTGCTCTTCGGCGGCGGATCGCTCGTCGTCGCCACCCTCCTCGGAGGACTCGCGACCGCACTCGGGTTCATTTTGTTCGTCGTTCCGGGCATCTATCTCGCGATTAGCTTCATGTTCGTCCCGTTCGCGGTCGCCGTCGAGGACCGCGGACCGTTCGATGCGCTCGATCGAAGCTGGAGGATCGCCGAGGGCAACCGCTGGCAATTGTTCAGTCTCAATGTCATCTTCGTCGTCCTCATATCCGTGATCAGCCTGCCGCTCGCAGTCGTTGCTCTGATTCCGATCGTCGGCACGTTCGTCTCGGGCGCGGTCCTGGCCGCCATACAGACGGTCGGCCTGGCGCTCCTCGCCGAGATATATACGACGTTCACGAGCGGAAGCGCCGATACGGATCCCGACGACCCGCCCTGGGCGTGACCGGACGAACAGCGGGCCACCGCCGCGCGGAGAGCGCCCTTCCGGCTCGTCGCCGGGCGCCGGCGACCGTCCTCGTCGATGGAGCCCTCGTGGTGATCGCCCCGATCAGGCAGGCGTCGAAACGCCTACCCCGGAGGTCTGCATAGGCCACCCATGACCGACGACACCGCCGAGGCCGGGACGGCCGAGGCCAAAGGGCCCGTCGAGATCGACGAGGAACTGGCCCGCCACCTCGAAAACAAGCGCGAGGAACTGTTCGAGAAGTTCGGCATTCCCGACGAATTTCCCGAGGCCGTCCGCGATGAAGCCGAGGACCTGACCGACGACGTCCAGTCGGATGTGGACGCGGAACTCCCGGAGCGCGAGGACCTGCGCGATCTGACGACGTGGACGACCGATCCCGTCGACGCCCAGGACTTCGACGACGCCATCTCGATCGAGCGCCGCGACGACGCAATCGTCCTCTGGGTGCACATCGCCGACGTGACCCACTACATCCGGCCAGAGACGGCGATCTGGGACAGCGCCGTCGAGCGCGCGAACACCGTCTATCTGCCCGGGTACACCGTCCACATGCTCCCGCCGATCCTCGCCGAGACGGTCTGTTCGCTCGTCCCGAACGAGGACCGACTCGCCCACACCGTCGAGATGCACCTCGATCCCGACGATCTGGGCTACGAGTCGATCGAGATCTACAAGTCCGTCGTCCGATCGGACGCCCGCCTGACCTACACCGAGGCCGAGCGCCTGCTCGACGAGCCCGAGTCCGCCGCGGAGCTGCTCGAGGACGAGTCGGTCGATCTCGCCGCGAAGACCGAATCGGTCTCGGAACTGGCCGACCGGATGCACGACCAGCGCAAGGCAGACGGGTCGCTCGTGTTGAACCCCCGGCGCGACCGCGCGCATACGATCGTCGAGGAGTGTATGCTCAAGGCCAACAAGGCCGTCACGCACGTCCTCATGTGGGATCGCGGCGTCGAGGCGATGTATCGGGTCCACCCGCAACCGAGTCCCGAGGAGTGGAACGAGGCCCTCCAGGAGATCCAGGATCTGGACGGCGTCTCGATCTCCGGGGGGTACGAGGACCCCAGGAAGGCCGTCAACGCCACGCTCGAATCCGCGCCCGAGCGACAACTCGACAAGATCCAGTGGGCGGTGATGAAGGTCATGCCACGGGCCCGATACATGAACGACCCCTTCGGTGGCCACCACGCGCTGAACTTCGAGATTTACGGGCACTTCACCTCGCCCATCCGCCGCCTGTCGGATCTGATCAATCACTGGATCGTCCATACCAACGACGTACCCGAGGATCTGGTCACGCTGTGCGATCGCGCCAGCGACCGCCAGAAAGACGCCGAACAGTGCGAACGCGAGTACAAGCAGTTCCTCGAAGAGGTCGGTCTCGACCCGGGCGAGGTCAACAACCGCGGCCTCACGGTCGTCGAGGACGAATAACGCTACAGTTCGCCGAGTTTCCGGAGGAGTTGGCCGCGGTACTCCTCGTCGCTCGCGATGCCTTTCTCCTGGAGGACGTTCCGCTGGAGTTTGTCGCACGCGACGTTGAACGCGGTCTTCGCACCGTAGCCCTCGCCCGATCCGGCCATCTGGCCCTTGTTCGTTCGCAGGCGGATCTGACACTGGATCAGCGGCGTCCCGCGCAGTTTCTCCTTGTGCTCGTGAAGGCGGACGTGGGCGTGGTGAACCTGCATGTCCTGGTACTTCTCGGCAACGTCCTCGATACCCGACCGAACGTCGTCTCGCGAGAACGTGTCGAGCAAGTTTACGTTCGTGATCTGTACGTCCATGTGCTCTTGTTCGGTAAACGTGAGCGCACGGAGCACGTCGGTCTTGGTGACGACACCGGCGACGAGACCGTCATCCTCCTCGGGCGTGACGACCAGGCCACCGTAATCATCCGCGAGCATCCGTTTCACCGCGGACCGAACCGACTCGTCGATGGTCGTCGTCGCGACCGGGTTCGACATCACGTCGTACACCGGCAGATCCAGCATTCGATCCACGTCGCCTGCGCGCTCGCCCACCGTAGACTTGTCCATGTTCCGGACGACCATATCGACGATGTCGTGAGTCGTGACGATCCCCGTCAGGACGCCATCCTCCACCACCGGGAGACGGGAGATGCCGTGATCCCGGAGGAGGTTGATCGCCTGTCCGAGCGTACTGTCCTCGGTGACCGTTGTGACCGATTCGGTGTAGACATCCGAAACGTCGATCGCCTCCAGATTGTCGAGCACCGCCCGGAGGATCGCATCGTCGGTGACGATCCCCCAGAGTCGATCGGCCTCGAAGACGGGCGCGACCCGGGACCCGCTCTCGACCAGCACCCGGGCCGTTTCGCGCACGTCAGCCGTCCGCTCGACGTTGGGGGCGTTCCGGGCGAGTTTGCCCGCCTTCGCGCGATCTTCCACGTGGCTCTGGACGAGCTGGCGCTCGGACAGCACCCCGGCGTACTCGCCGTCATCCAGAACGATCACGCCACGTGGCCGTTCGCGCTCGAAAATCGATCGGACCTTCCCGATCCGTTCGTCGCTGGCAACGTCGACGTACTCCCTCGTGGCGATATCGGCAATGTCCATCGTGCGTCCCAACTTGGTTGTGAAGGGTTATCAAACTTGGCGGCCGGTGCCACGCGGTCGGAATCCGCGAATTGGGTTCCATGGACCGATCACGCTCGGAGAGGTCGGCTCGGAACCCTCTGCCGGTAGTGAGCCGGTATTTCCGTGCAGGGAAGCCGCGCCGTCGTCGGGTGGTTCGAGGGAGCTTCGTCGATCTCTTTGTCATCTGCTCACGGCGCTTTGCGCCGTTCGCAGGTTCGTGGGACTGGTCCCACGCTCATCACGAAAGGCGCGAGCGCCTTTCGAACGACTACGCCCGACTGCCTGATACTGTCGGACACAAGTCCGTGAGCAATCAAGTGGGTGTTTTTGCGATTCACGACGGTACTCACCCGAGCAGACAACGAGCGTGTTCAATTTCTTGTGTCCGGCAGTATGAGGGAGCTCCGCCCCCTCTCCGTTCGCGGCGCGGAGGATGTCATGACACGCTCCGGTGGTGCTGTGTTCCCGTGCTCGATGCGGCCCTGACCCGTAGTCTCGCTGTCAAGTTGGCAGTGGAAACTGAAGATTAATCGGGCGTCGACGCACCGATCTGGCGGAGGCCGACCCCGGCGGCGATCGCGGCACCGATCGCGACCACCAGCGCGAACGGCGTCAGCGTCGACCACTGCGGGATCTGGAGCACCGTCGCAGCGATCACGAAAGACAGTGCTGCGCGACGAGCGCCGAGGTCGTCGACCCGGGCGGTCCACCCGGCCGCCGCGGCGGCACTCGCGCCCGCGGTGACCGTACCCGCAGCGCCGATCGCGACCGCGGCGAGGCCAAACGCCAGTCCGGGATCGCCGGCGAGTATCGACGGGAGAGGCGAGAGCGCGACGAGCGTGCCGCCGCACGCGACCGCCAGGCTCGCGAGAATCTGGACGCGATCGGTCATGGGGGACGTGAGTGGGGACTCCAGAAGGGGCTGTCGACCCGTCCCGAGACTGGAGGTTTATTCAGGGGCGACCCGAACGCTCAGTCATGCACACTCACATCGTCCCGGTCGGGTTCGATTACGACCGATTGATCGCGCCGCTCGTCCGGGAGCAACTCGACGTGGATCGCGCCATCCTGCTGGAGGGCGCGGTCGGGAGCGAGGCCAACGTCGAGTACTCCCGGACGATCGCGGCGAAACTCGAAATCGACTTCGCGAACTTGCTCGGGGCCGAGACCGAGCGCATCTCGATCGCCGACGTGTACGACTACAACGCCGCTTTCGAGCGCGCCTACGGCCTGATCGACGACGAACTCGACCGGGACGGCGACGCCGAGGTGTGGGTCAACATCTCCGCGATGCCCCGGACGGTGAGTTTCGCCTTTGCGACCGCCGCGAACTCGCTGGCGGTCGAACGCGAGGACGACCGCGATCGGATCCACACCTACTACACCGCCCCCGAGAAGTACCTCGAAACCGAACTCGCCGAGGAGTTACAGGCCCAGATCGATCTGCTGGAGGATCTGGACGAGGATAGCGACGACCGCATCGCCGATCGACTGGCGAGCGCGCGCGACCTCATCGAGGAGTTCGACGAGCGCGGGACGACCATCGGCGCGAAAGAGATCGACGGCCAGTACGTCCTCGAACTGCCGGTCGCCTCCTTCTCGAACGTCAAACCCTTCGAGAAGGTCATCCTGTTCACCCTCGGTGACGAGGGCCCCTTCGAATCCGTCTCGGAGTTGGCCCAGTCGCTCGCCCGGGAGTTGGGCGAGGAGTACACCGACAGTTTCCGGTCGAAAGTGCTGTACAACGTCGACCGACTCGGCCCGGGCGGGAAAGGCTACATCGAACAGGACGAACACGGGAAATCGTATCGGACGCGCCTCTCCCGGATCGGCGAGTTGTGGGTCCGCGCGCACTCCTCGAACGGCGAGTACGAGACCCCCGAAAATCTCTGATCGGGACGGGGACGCCCTCATAGTGATTACGGCAGTCTTTACCGCCGTGATGATCCCGATCGGTGATGATGGCCGCTACACCGGCGTCTTTCGACAGCGTCGTTGAAACGAATCGTAGGAATCACTATCAGTCGGCAGCGTTCAGCGTCTCGTCGAGATCGCCCTGCTCGGCCAGTTCCTGAAGTACGTCACTCCCACCGACGAACTCGCCGTCGACGTAGACCTGTGGGATCGTCTCCCACCCGCTGTGGTCTTCGAGTGCCGCGCGATAGGCCGGCAGTTCGTCGAGGACGTTCACCGTCTCGAAGGACTCGCGGTGCTCGCTGACGAATCCAATGGCCCGCTGGGAGAAGCCACACTGGGGCCGTTCGGGCGTGCCCTTGATGAAACAGACCACCTCGTGATCCGCGATCGCCGTCTGAACCTGGGATTCGATGTCTGTCGATTCGGTTGTCATCGTTCGGGTGTGCCGTGCCGCGCGGGAAAAGACCCCGACGCCGGCAGAACGGACCGCATTTCGAGAGAGCGTCACAGAGTCACGTATGCCAGGTCACTCATCGACCTCTGCTGGCGTGCGGGCCGTGATCTTCAGTGCGTGAATCTCCGTGGTCAGCAGGTCACCGACGGCCTCGCGAACGCGGTCGTGGCGGTCGAGCGTCGCCATCCCCTCGAAGGCCGGCGAGACGACTCGCGCCGCGAGGTGATCCGTGTCGTTCGGTCGCGGTGCGGTGACAGTCACGTCGGCATCCTCGAAGTCGGCCTCGATGTGCGCTGCGAGCGTCGACCGGTCCATACGGGGGACAACGGGGCCAGCCTTCAGGCCGTTCGGGTCGCGGCAAGGACTCCCCGCGGGCACTCGGTCCGACTCGACCCCCTCGGTCCAAATCGAACGGCATTCGGTCCAACTCGACCCCTTCGGTCCGACTCGAAACACTCAATCCGGGCGCGCGCTCACTCGGGCACATGCGAGCGATTGAGCCGTCCACGGGGTCGATCGCACCGACGAGCACCGCATCCCCGGACCGGCCACCCGTAGTAGGGGCCCGTTGAGCCCCACTTTTTTCCCCACCCGTCGATTCGCGCCCCCGAGAACGCCCACGACACCAGCCAATCCATGAGCCACCACGACGACGCCACGACCGACGCATTGCCCGACGAATACGACCCCCGCGAGGTCGAACCCGACTGGCAAGACCGGTGGGTCGAATCCAAGACCTACGCGTACGACCCGCCCATCGACGCCCCCGAGGAGGCCGCCATTGATAGCGACACCGTCTATTCGATCGACACGCCGCCGCCGACGGTCTCGGGCGACCTCCACATGGGCCACCTCTACCAGTTTACCCTCCAGGACTTCGTCGCGCGCTTCCGGCGGATGCGCGAGGAGTCGGTCTACTTCCCGTTCGGGTTCGACGACAACGGCATCGCCTCCGAACGCCTCACGGAGCGCGAACTCGGGATTCGCCACGGCGACTTCGAGCGCCGCGAATTCCAGTCGAAGTGCCGGGAGGTGTGTGCCGACTACGAGGACGCGTTCACCGACGACGTGCAGTCGCTGGCGATTTCGGTCGACTGGTCGAACACCTACCAGACGATCGAACCGCGCGTCCAGCGCATCTCGCAGTTGTCGTTCATCGATCTCTACGAACAGGGCCGGGAGTATCGCCAGCGCGCGCCGACGATCTGGTGTCCCGACTGTGAGACCGCGATCAGCCAGGTCGAACAGGAAGACACGGAGAAATCCACGCAGTTCAACGACATTGCCTTCCCGCTCGTGGCGGACGGATCGGGTCCGGTCGAGGGCGAGACGCTGACCATCTCGACGACCCGACCCGAACTCCTGCCCGCCTGCGTCTCGATTTTCGTCCACCCCGAGGACGAGGCGAACGCCCACCTCGTCGGCGGCACCGCCGAAGTGCCACTGTTCGGCCAGGAGGTGCCGATCATCGCCGACGACCGCGTCGACCGGGAGACCGGTAGCGGGATCGTGATGTGCTGTACGTTCGGCGACCAGACCGACATCGAATGGTATCAGGCCCACGACCTCCCGTTGCGCATCGCCATCGACGAGTCCGGGACGATGACCGGGCGGGCCGGCGAGTACGAGGGCCTGAGCACCGCCGCGGCGCGCGACGCGATCGTCGAGGACCTCGACAGCGAGGGGTTCCTGCTCGACCAGCGCGACCACGAGCACTCGGTCCAGGTCCACGAACGCTGCGAACACGAGGTGGAGTATCTCGTCACCGAGCAGTGGTACGTCGAATTGCTCGACCGCACCGACGAGTACCTCGAGGCCGCCGAGGCGATGGACTGGTTCCCCGAGAAGATGATGACCCGGTACGAACACTGGATCGAGGGGCTCGAATGGGACTGGTGTATCTCCCGCCAGCGCGACTCGGGCATCCCGTTCCCCGTGTGGTACTGTGCGGACTGTGGCGAACCGGTGGTCGCAGAGAAAGGCGACCTGCCGGTCGACCCGATGAGCGACGACCCGCCCGTCGAAACCTGCCCTGCGTGTGGGCACGCGGAGTTCGACCCCGAGGAGGATGTCTTCGACACCTGGGCGACCTCGTCGCTGACGCCGCTGATCAACGCCGGGTGGGACTACGACGACGAGGCCGACGAGTTCACCTTCGACAACCCCGAACTCTATCCGACGACGCTTCGGCCGCAGGGCCACGACATCATCTCCTTTTGGCTGTTCCACACCGTCGTCAAATGCTACGAACACACCGGCGAGGTGCCCTTCGAGTCAGTGATGATCAATGGCATGGTGCTCGACGAGAACCGCGAGGCCATGTCGAAATCGAAAGGGAACGTGGTCCATCCGAGCGACGTACTCGACGAATTCCCCGTCGACGCCGCCCGCTACTGGGCCGCGGGCACGTCGATCGGCGACGACTTCCCGTTCAAGGAAAACGATCTGGAGGCGGGCGAACGCCTGCTCCAGAAGCTCTGGAACGCCTCGCGACTCGTCGAGCAGTTGACCCCCGCCGACCGGCCCGCCGAGCCAGACGAGTTGCGCGCGATCGATCGGTGGCTGCTCGCCGGCCTCGATCGGACCGTCGCGAGCGTCACCGAGAAGCTCGACGACTACGAGTTCTCGAAGGCTCGCGACGAGTTGCGGACCTTCTTCTGGTCGACGTTCTGTGACGACTACCTCGAAATCGCCAAACAGCGCGACGACAAGTCGGCCGCCTACACGCTCGATCGCGCCCACCGCACCTTCCTCAAACTGTTCGCGCCGATCGTCCCGCACGTCACCGAGGAACTCTGGAGTCGCCTCTACGCCGACACTGAGGCCGACGGCGAGGGTGCCGAGGACGGCGGCGACTCGATCCACCGGGCCGACTGGCCCGAACCGGCGGGCTACGACGCCGACCTCGCGGCGGGCGAGACCGCGATGGCCGTCATCAGCGCGCTCCGGGGGTACAAGACCGAGAACGGACTGGCGCTGAACGAACCGCTCGACTCCGTGGCAGTCTACAGCGACCAGTCGCTCGCGGACTTCGCCGACGCCATCGCGGGCGCGATGCACGTCGAATCGATCGAGGTGCTCGACGCGGCCCCCGCCATCGAGGAACAGATTGCAGACATCGATCTGGACTACGCGACCGTCGGACCCGAGTACGGCGAGCAGGTCGGGGCAATCGAGAGCGCGATCGCCAGCGGCGAGTTCGAGATCACCGACGCGGGCCTCGACGTGGCGGGCGTCACGCTCGACAATGCGATGTTCGAGGTCGAACGCGAGCAGACCTACTCGGGCGACGGCGAGATGATCGACTGCGAGGACGCCGTCGTGATCGTGAGATAGTCGGGCACGACAGGCGACCGCCGGGATAGATCACTCCTCGGACACCGGACTCGCGTCGAGAAAGCGCGATTCGATATCCTCGGGCGGTCGGAGACACTCTTCCCGGCGGCCGAACACACGATATCGGTACGTCGCCACGAGATCGTAGACCACGTCTCGAATGGGCGCAGGCACGACGCGAGCGGACGCCAGCAGTCGGTAGGGGCCACCCAAATGCCGAACGATTCGGAGGACCGCGTCCGAACGCGTGTAGCACTCGCCGTCCTCGATCAGCACGACGGAGTCGAACTCGTCGGTCGGAAGTCCGTACTCCGCGGACACCGCCCGACCGACATCAGACTGGAGTGACGCGAATCGAAACGTCCCCTCCGGATCTCGGGGGAGGAGAAACCGGACGAACCCACTGCAGAGGTTACAGATCCCGTCGAACAGCACGACGGGATGGTCCTCGGGAAGGGGAAGCGCCTCACGGTCCTCGACCATACGCCCCGTGTTATCACCCGACGCTCAAGAATGGTGGTGCGAGCGGAGCAGGCGTCGGTTGCGATTGCGCTCCGCCATCGTCGCCGACCACCCGATCTTTTCTCCGCCCCGCCCCAGGACAGTCCATGCGCGAGGTCATCTCGACCGACGACGCGCCGAGTGCGGTGGGAGCCTACAGCCAGGCGATCGCGACCGCCGATCGAGTGTTTACAGCGGGTCAGATCCCCGCGACGCCCGATGGCGACGTGCTCGCCGACGCGCCGATCGACGAGCAAGCGGCCCAGGCCATCGACAACCTCGCGGCCGTCCTCGAAGCCGCCGATTCCGGACTCGATGCGTTGCTCGACGTGACGATCTATCTGGGCGACATCGACGATTTCGAGGCGGTCGATGCGGTGTATGCCGACCGCGTCGGCGACCGGCCGCCGGCCCGGAGCGCGGTCGCCGTCGACGACCTTCCAAAGGGCGTCGACATCGAAATCGAGGCCATCGCACAGCGCTAGTAGGACCGATAGAGGTCGCGCAAATCGTCCCGGAAGAAGAGCGCTCGCTGGTACCGATCCTCGGGGTCGGCCGCCAGCGCCCGGCCGAGCACGTCGTCGAGCGCGGCGGGCACGGCGACGACCGACGACGGTGGTTCGGGCCGGCCGAACGCCTCGGGCGAACGGTCGCGGTGGTCGGCCCCGAACGGGCGTTCGCCGGTGACGAGTTCGTAGAGCACGACGCCGAGCTGGAACAGATCGGTGCGCTCGTCGGCCGCCTCGCCGCGCAACTGTTCGGGCGCAGCAGTGCGCGGCCGCTCGGCGAGAATGGTCCCCTCGTCGGCCCCGGCGCCGACACGAAGTGCCCGTCCGACCGCCCAGTCGGTGACGCGGGGCACGTCCCATGCGTCCTCGACCGACCGGAACAGGACGTTCGACGGCGTGATTCGGCCGTGAACGACGCTCTGGCGGTGAGCGTGCCAGACCGCGTCGGCGACCGCCGATGCCGTCCAGAGCGCCTGATCGGTCGGGAGTCGCCCCGCGCGCTCGTCGATCCGGCCGCCGTCCATGTATTCGAGGGCGATCCACGGCTCGGGCTCGACCCCTCGATCGACGACGCTCGCGACGTGATCGTGATCGGCGACCGCCTCCCAGGTCGCGACCGCCTCGTCGATATCGACCGCCGATGGCCGGAATCGCTTGAGTGCGACGACGCGCTCGCGATCCGAGACCGAGACGACCGCGCGCTCGACGGTCGCCGTGCCCGACGTGCCGACCACGGCCTGGGGGTCGTAGTCCTCGGGAGCCATCGAGAGCCGGGGGGCCCGCGGGACGATCGCCGGCGGGCGCACCGCGAGCGCACCCGGTGCTTTCGCGCGCCGATCGGCCTGCTCCAGCGTCGATTCGAGGGTGTCTCGAAGCCGTTCGATCCGGTTGGCGAGATCGAGCGACCGGGCATCGGCGAATCGCTCGACCAGCGCGAGTGTCTCACACCCGTCGATCGCGATCGTCCGCGCGGCGTCGAACTCGCCCGCGTCGAGTTCGCCCCGCGCGGCGGCCCGCTGGTCGGCCACGTCGGTGAGGATCGCGTCGGCGAGATCGTAGGGCTCGCGTTTCGCCCGCACCTCGCTCAGCGCCCGTTCGACCGCCTCCAGCCGACCCGAAATGGCGTCACCGCGGGTCTCTCGAACGACGAGATGCTTCGTATTCGGGATCGTCGCGGCGCGATCGCGTGCCGCCTCGAACGCCTCGCGAGCGCGCTCGTAGGCCTCGACGGCAGTGGCGTAATCGTGCTCTGTACGTGCGGATTCGGCCTGGTCTACGAGCGCCTCGCCGCGGCGCAATCGCTCGATCACCCGACGGTGCTCGTCGTCGGCCTCGGATACGGCCTCGGACGCGTCATCACCGGGCGGCGAATCGCTCTCGGCGGTGGAGGCGTCGTCGGGCGACCGATCGGTCTCCCGGTCGATCCCCGACTCGTCCGGCGGTGACGCGGCCCTGCGACCCTCCGGGGACCCGCCACCGTCGGCGCGACGTGTCAGAAGGGCTTCGAGGGCCCGGGAATCGAATTCGTCCGCGATCGACCCGACCCCCATCCCCAGACGAACGTTTGCGGCCATTATCTCCCGGACATAGGACGCGAAATATACAAAGCGTTCGCATTCGTAATTTTTATCTGTCATTTCTGGGCCGTCCCGTGGGAGGTCCGATCGTGGGCCTGAACGCGATGGGTCGCGATCGCGAGACCGGTCGCGAGGAAGGTGAGGACGATCGCCCCCGCCCCCGCGAGGTCGTGGGCGAAGCAGGTGTGATCGTATCCCGACGCGGTCCACTCGACCGCGAGTCGCGTGTGGGTGGGTGCGCCGAGTACCGCCGTGTAGTCGGCGATATCCTGGACGGCGTACCAGCCGACGCCAGCGACGATCGCAGGGATCGAAAATCTGGCGTAGCGGTGGACGACGAACGCCTCGACGGCCATCGCGAGGTGCGAGACGACGAGAAACACGTACAGCCACGCCGCGACATGCCCGGGCCCGTTGATCACGAGCTGGACGAACGGCGTCCAGAGTCCGAGTTTCAGACAGCCGACGAACGCGAGGACGTGCAGCCAGTCGGGATGGTGGGCCCACGACCGGTCGGGATCGAGTCGCCAGACGATCAGCGAGGTGGCGATCAACAGCGTCGCGACCGGCGAGTCGGGGACGAGCGGAAACTGCCAGAGTGGGACCGCCCCGAGGTGGCCCGCCAGCCCCCCGGCGAGGTCGGCCGGGCGGCCCGCATAGTACCAGAACCCGAAGGCCGTCCCGACGAGGTTGACGATCGCGATCGGGCCGGCGAGTCGCAGGCCCCAGTCTTCGAGCCACCGCGGCAGCGGCGCGACCCAGCGCGGTCGATCGGGTGTCGCGGGCGGGGCTGGCGTGTGGGCCACGACGCGTGCGCACAGTATGGCGACGAGGCCCTGGAGTGTGGCGACGACGGCGCGGAGGCGACCGATCGCGGACACGGTTCGAGCCGGGAACGCCGCGCGCAAAGCGGTTCCGGTCTTGGAGACCCGCCGCGAGTGCGGCGGCGGATGAGCCCACCGCAGGCGGTGAACAGGGTCAAGTGCATCCGTAGAGAAGGTGTCTGTATGCCCGAAGCGACCGATCTCGAAACGCTCAGGCGCGGGACCGAGATGGTCAAGCGCGGTTTCGCGAAGATGCAGAAAGGCGGCGTCATCATGGATGTCGTCAATCCAGAACAGGCCCAGCTCGCCGAGGAGGTCGGCGCCGTCGCCGTGATGGCCCTGGAGGCCGTCCCCGCGGACATCCGCAAGCGCGGAGGCGTCGCGCGAATGGCCGATCCCGCCGAAGTGTCCGAAATCGTCGATGCGGTCTCGATCCCCGTGATGGGCAAGTCCCGCATCGGCCACACCAAGGAAGCCGAGATGCTCCAGGCGGTCGGCGTCGACATGATCGACGAATCCGAAGTGCTCACGCCCGCCGACGACCGGTACCACATCGACAAGCGCTCGTTTACCGCCCCCTTTGTCTGTGGCGCGCGGGATCTCGGCGAGGCGCTCCGCCGGATCGACGAGGGCGCGGCGATGGTCCGGACGAAAGGCGAGGCCGGGACGGGCGATGTGAACCAGGCCGTCCACCACCAGCGCAACATCAAATCGGCCATCCGAAAGCTGGAGGGGATGAGCCACGAGGAACGCGAGCGGTGGGCGCGCGAGAACGAGGCACCCGCCGAACTCGTCCACGAGGCCGCCGAGATGGGCCGACTGCCGGTCGTGAACTTCGCCGCGGGCGGGATCGCGACCCCTGCCGACGCCGCGCTGATGATGCACCACGGCGTCGACGGCATCTTCGTCGGATCGGGCATCTTCGGCGCGGAAGATCCCGAACGGATGGGCCGGGCGATCGTCGACGCGGTCAACAACTTCGACGACCCCGAGACGCTGGCCGAGATCGCGAGCAACGTCGGATCGGGGATGCGCGGCGACGCGAACGCCGATCTGCCCGAGGAGGAGCGCCTGCAAGATCGGGGCGTCTAACGGAGAGACAGCGCGAGTTCCCCGCCCCACCGTGGGCGGGGGTGAAGCGCGTGCGCTCGGCTGCGTCCCTGTTTTCAAGTATCTGGACGCCCTACTGTGATATGGAACCCACGTTATCAGCCTCGCAAAACCCGCGCACCCCACTCCGGGATAAGACGCGGTGCGCCGGGCCTGTGTCGCGCCCTCGTGAAGGGGCGGACGCCCACGGACACACCCGCCACGGCAGCAACAGACGACCTCTGTTGCGGTGGCACTCTCGGTGTGTTCGGGTGTTACTGGTTCCACGCGAGTCCCCGCAGGGACGAGCGCGGGCGGAATTAAATTCGCCACCGGTCGTTCCGCTGGCCTCGTGCCAGAGACAACGGCGAAGCCACGGGCCACCGCGCCCGTGGTACTTCACTCGGTCGCTGACGCTATCGCCGTCGTGTTCTTGGCGTGATCGACCAGGTCACGAGGAGACGCCGAATCGGTCAGTGGAAACGTTCGAGTGGGTCGCCCCGAAATGGCCGGCAATGGTCCGATGCGGCGGTGACCCGTGATGGATCGCAGGATGCTCTGGCGTCTGCTGCCCGCCCCGATCCGGGAGACACCGGCCGATCTCGCGGCAGTCGCGGGCTGGACCCTCCTCACGGCGGTCGCGGTGTTCGTCCCGCCGATCGACGAGACGCCGATCCGCGCCGCGCTCGGCGTCGCGTTCGTCCTCGTCGCGCCGGGGTACGCGCTCGTCGCCGCGCTCTTTCCCGACGACCGGGCGATCGACGGGCTCGAACGCGCGGCGCTCGCCATCGGCACCTCGATCGCGGTCGTCCCCCTGGTGGGACTGGCGCTGTCGGTCACGCCGGTCGGTCTGCGGACCGTCCCGATCGTCGCCGCACTCGGCGGCCTGACGCTCGCGCTCGTGGCGATCGCGGTCCAGCGCCGCCGCGAGTGCGCCCCCGACGAGCGATTCCGGGTGCCCTATCGGGCGTGGCTCGCGAGCGCGCGCGAGGAGTTGTTCCATCCCGATTCGCGGGCCGACGCCGTCCTCAACGTCCTGCTGATCGCCTCGATCGTTCTCGCGGCCGGGGCGGTCGGGTGGGCGGTGTTCGTCCCCCACGGGGGCGAGGGCTTTTCGGAGTTTTACCTGCTGACCGAGACCAACGACGGTGAACTTGTCGCCGACGACTATCCCGAGACCCTCACCGCCGGCGAGTCCGCGACGCTGATCGTCGGCATCGGCAATCACGAACACGAGCGGACGACCTACGGCGTCGTCGGCCAGCTCCAGCGCGTCCGGATCGAGAACCGGACGATCACGGATCGCCCGAACGCGACGGCGACGCCACCCGCCCGGGAGGTGATCGTCGAGGAACGCACCGAACTCGCGCGCTTCCGGACGACGCTTGCGGACAACGAGACCCATCACCGGACCGTGAGCGTCCGCCCCCGGATGACCGGCGAGCGACTGCGCCTGCAGTGGCTGCTGTATCGCGGTGCGATTCCCGACGAGCCACGCGAGGAGACCGCCTACCGGACGCTCCACCTGTGGGTGAATGTCACGAGCGCCCCCTGACGGCGGACGGGCCCGGTGGCCGACCACAAGATACTCACCGGAGTTCGAGAATTCTGACACATGAACTGGCGGACGGTGGCGCTGATCGGTGGTCTGCTCGTTCTCGGGGCACTGGCAGGCTGTCAGTACGAGGGACAGTTCTCGATGGAGCCAGTCACCGCCGACAGCACGGTGGTTGACCATAAGTACACGGATCGGGAGGATCTCGATGAGGACCAGCGACGCTTCCTCTGGGACGCCACGGTCGGAAATACGACGGTCAGGGCCAGCGAGAACCCCTTTGCGCACGAGGAGGGGCCCTACCTGATCAAGGGTTCACTCTACGATCTCGATGTCGAGACCACGAACGAGACGACCACGACCGTCGTCGAACTTCGCCTGACAGTCGAAGATGTGGTGACTGAGCCATCGACAGATCGAAACACGACGACCACTCCCGCACCCGAGACGAATCGAACCGCGACGCCGACCGCGACCGAACGAAACGAGTCGGCGACGCCTCCGCCACCGGCGACCGCCACGACTGTGGACCCAGCCACGGAAACGGTGACGGCCACGCCGACCGCAACTGTCACGACCGAGACGGCGTCAAACGAGAGTGCGAGCGCTTCGAACGACACCTCGACGAGCGGGAACGGCACCGTCACGCCGCCGACCGCCACCGCGACGGCGACGAGTACCGAGACACCCACGGAGACCCGCCGGACGGAGACGACGGCCACGATCACCCACCGAACCGCGACCACCACGCCCGCGACGGGCACTGTAGCGACCACCGAACCGCCGAGCGGTCGCGCGTTCGACGACCTGCCGGCGGTCGATCGATCGAATCTGCCGGGCGAACGGCTCCGCGCGTTCGCTCGGGAACTCGATAATGGCACCCGGATCGATCGCCTTCCGCTCTCGGAGCGGCGCGTCCGGCGCGGCGACGACATCTCGATTTTCCTCGAAGTCGAGTACAACGCGAGCCAACTGTCCCGGTCGGCACTCGCCAGCGAGAACCGCACGTCGCAACTGGTTATCGGTGGGCGGTCGTTCGACGTCGACGTACAGCAGCGCTACGAGCGAACGGAACGCACCTATCACATCGACGGGTCGGTCGTCGCGACCGATCCAGGCGACCACCTGATCGAGACCCACCGCGAGCAGGTCCTCGTCCTCGACGACCTCTCGGCGAACGAACGCCAGTTCGTCGAGGAGGCGACCCACCACCGCGTCGCGCTCGATTCAGATTCCAACGAAACCTTCGAGAAACTGCGGTCGCGATTCGAGTCCGCAGACCCGCTCTGGCCCGCCGAGTACGACGAGGAGTACTACCTCGTCGAGTACGAGGGCGAGGTCTACCAGGCACGCATGGTGCCGGCCGTCCACTCCGGGGACGGCTACGGCTATTGAGGGGAACGCACACGCCAACCGCCCCAATCAGCGACTGGAGGTCCAGAAGACTGATGCCGTCGGTCGCATAGCTGTCGGTCATGCACTGGCGAACGGTCGCGCTGGTGGGGCTTCTGGCCGGCCTCGTCGTCCTCGGTGGCTGCTCGGAGACCGAAGCGACACTGCACGTCACGCCACTCGATTCGGGTGACGGCCTCGATGCGGTGTTCACGACGACCGCGGACCTCGACCCCGCGAACCGCGACGCGTTCCGGGACGCAATCTACGGCTACGACACCGGGGCCGACGATGGCGGCAGGATCGATCCGGGCATCTACCTCGCGAACGACTCGGTCTATCGGGTCACCGGGACCGACCCACTCGACGCGACGCGGCTGAGCGACGAACCGGCCGCGTGGTACCTCGACCGGCACCGATCCGCCGTGGCCGACCTGACGGGGCTGTCCGCCGCCTCGCGCCAATTGTTCGCGGACGCGATCGAGGAGGGCCACTACCTCGGATCGGCCTCGCGAGACGACTGGCAGGGCCTGCGCTCGCGGATCGAGTCGACCCCGCCGGTCCGGACGACCGACACCGACGCGATCCACCTCGTCGAATACGAGGGGACGGTCTCCGTCGCGAGGATCTGGCCGTCGGACCCGCGCTCCGCGTGACCCGCCGGCGGCAGCCGCCCTTCCACGAGCACCCGTCCGCTTCGGGAACGCTTAAGACCGAGCAGTGCCTCCGGTCGGGTACGATGACACGACAGGAGGATTCGTCGGACGCCCCGGCGGATCGAGTTCTTCCAGGGCACGCTGGATAGCACCTCGGAAATTGCCGAGGCACGAATTTTCGACACCACGTTGCGTGATGGCGAACAGTCACCCAGCACCTCGTTTTCCTACGAGGACAAGCGGGAGATCGCTGCGCTGCTCGACGAGATGGGCACCCACGTCATCGAGGCGGGGTTCCCGGTCAACAGCGAGGCCGAATTCGAGGCCGTCCGTGACATCCAGGCCGCGACCGAGACGACGGTCTGTGGGCTGGCCCGCGTGGTCGAGGCCGACGTGGAAGCCGCCATCGATTCCGGCGTCGACCTGGTCCACGTCTTCGTCTCGACCAGCGACGTCCAACTCGAGGACTCCATGCACGCGACCCGCGAGGACGCCGTCGAACGGGCCGTCGAGTCCGTCGAGCGCGTCAAAGAGGCGGGCGTCGAGTGCATGTTCTCGCCGATGGACGCCACCCGCACCGACGAGGAGTTTCTCGTCGAGGTGGTCGAGGCCGTCACCGCAGCGGGCACGGACTGGATCAACGTCCCCGACACGACCGGCGTCGCCACGCCCGGCCGGTTCCGGGCGCTGATCGAGACCGTCACCGCCCACACCGACGCCCGCGTCGACGTACACACCCACGACGATTTCGGCCTGGCGACGGCGAACGCCCTCGCGGGCATGGAGGGCGGCGCGGCCCAGGCCCAGGTCAGCGTCAACGGCATCGGCGAACGCGCGGGCAACGCCGCCTACGAAGAGCTCGTCATGGCCCTGGAGAGTCTCTACGACGTGGACACCGGCATCGATACCGCCCAGATCACGGAGCTCTCCCGGACCATCGAGTCGAAGTCCTCGATCGACGTTCCGGGCAACAAGCCCGTCGTGGGCTCGAACGCGTTCTCTCACGAGAGCGGCATCCACGCCGCGGGCGTCATCGAGAACACCGACACCTTCGAACCCGGCGTGATGACCCCCGCGATGGTCGGGGCCGAACGCGAACTCGTCTTGGGCAAACACACCGGCCAGCACTCGGTCCGCGAGCGCCTGAAAGATGCCGGCTATGACCCCACCGAGCGTGATGTCGAGCAGGTCACCCGCCGGGTCAAAGATTACGGCGCACAGGACCGGGAGGTCACGATGGACGTGCTCGAACGGTTCGCCGACGACGTTGGGGTCGCGCGCGCCACCGAGGAGGTCCGGGCGTAATGCGTCGCGTCGTCGGTTCGCCGACTCCCCAGCGGCGGTGCTCGCCGTCCGGGATGGACGGGGCGGAGCCACGACACCGCGGGGTTCGCGGGCGATTCTCACGGAACGTTTATTACGAATCGCACGAATGTCCAGCACACGATGGCCGATTCGAGTGGCCCGACGCGTTCGCCGCGTTCGCTCGCCCTCGTTCTTGTAGGGGCGCGTTAGCCCCGCCACTCTCCACCACTCGATCCCGGCCGCATCGCCCTGCCCGTTCGACGGGCCGAATCAATCCCAGACGACCCACAGATCCATGAGCGAGCGAGCACAGCACACGGACGACACAATGAGTAATCCAGCATCGAGTACAGACGACGATGGGACGACACCAGACGACGAGGCATCGACCCCGGACGACGCGCCCGACACCGAACCGTCGGCAGACGGCCCCACAGCGGAGGGGTTCGACGACCCCCAAACCGGCGCAGAGGCCGTCGTGGCCGCACTCGAATCGGCGGGTGTCGAGACGGCGTTCGGCGTCCAGGGCGGCGCGATCATGCCCGTCTACGACAAACTGTACGATTCGACGATCACCCACGTGACGATGGCCCACGAACAGGGCGCGGCTCACGCCGCCGACGCCTACGGCATCGTGTCGGGCGATCCGGGCGTGGCCTTCGCGACCTCGGGGCCGGGCGCGACGAATCTCATCACGGGCATCGCGGACGCCTCGATGGACTCGGACCCGCTGATCGCGCTGACCGGGCAGGTCGCGACCGACTTCGTCGGCAACGACGCCTTCCAGGAGACGGACACGACGGGCATCACCCAGCCGATCACCAAGTCAAACTACTTCGCCGACGACGCGACGACGGTCGGATCGACCGTGGGCGAGGCGTTCGATCTGGCCGACACGCACCGACAGGGGCCCACCCTGGTCGACTTGCCGAAAGACGTCACCCAGGCCGACGTGGAGGAGGCCCTCGTGGGTGGCGGGACGCCCGACACCCACGAGACGCAGTTCACGGCCGACGAGGCGACCGTCGCCGCGGCGGCCGAGGCGCTGGCGGCGGCCGAACGGCCGGTCATCCTCGCCGGCGGTGGCGTCATCAAAAGCGGTGCGAGCGACGCGCTCCGATCCTTTGCCCGGCAGTACGAGATCCCCGTCGTGACGACGATGCCCGGCCTCGGCGCCTATCCCGAGACCGACGATCTGGCGCTGGGCATGGGCGGGATGCACGGCACCGGCGCGGCCAATCTCGCGCTGACGAACACCGACTACCTGCTGGGGATCGGCACGCGATTCGACGATCGACTGACCGGCGGCGTCGAGACGTTCGCGCCCGACGCCGAGGTTGCCCACGTCGATGTCGATCCCGCCGAAATTTCGAAGATCATCGAGGCCGACTACCCGCTGATCGGCGACGCCGAACGCGTCATCGAGCAACTCGATAGCGCCGTCGACGGGCCGCCCGATGCCGACGACTGGCGGGCGACCACCCGGAGATGGACCGAGGAGTATCCCCTCGATTACGAGATGCCCGAGGACGAACCGCTCAAACCCCAGTACGTCGTCGAGCGGTTCGACGCGATGGCCGACGACGACGCGATCGTCACCACCGGCGTCGGGCAACACCAGATGTGGGCCTGCCAGTACTGGACCTTCGAGCACCCCCGGACGTGGGTGTCCTCGAACGGACTGGGGACGATGGGCTATGGCGTGCCCTCCGCGATCGGCGCGAAGGTCGCCGCGCCAGATCGCGAGGTCGTCACCTTCGACGGCGACGGCTCCTTTTTGATGACCGTCCAGGAACTCTCGGTCGCCGTCCGGGAGAATCTCGACATGACCTACGTCGTGCTGAACAACGAGGCGATCGGGATGGTCCGCCAGTGGCAGGACGGGTTCTACGAGGGCCGCCGGATGGCCTCCGAGTATCCGTGGGTCCCCGAGTTCGACAAACTCGCCGAGGCCTTCGGTGCACGGGGCTTCCGCCTGGAAGACGAAAGCGACGTCGAGGCAACCATCGAGGCCGCCCGCGCCTACGACGGGCCGGCGGTCATCGACGCGATCATCGATCCCGCCGAGAACGTCTTCCCGATGGTCCCGAGCGGCGGTGACAACGGGCTCTTCGCGCTGAGCGAAGCCCAACTGGAGGGACTGTAATGTCGGGTGGACTGCCAGGGCCGGCCCCCGACGAGCGGATGCGACCCCAGGGTCGGCGCAACAGCCAGGGCATCCGGATCGACCCCGAAATCGAGGTGACCCACGACCCGCGCCACGCCGTGCTCTCGACGCTCGTCCGGCACGAACCGGGCGTGCTCGCGGAGATTTCCGGCCTGTTCAGTCGCCGGCAGTTCAACATCGAAAGTCTGACCGTCGGGGCGACGACAGATCCGGATGTCGCGCGGATGACGATCGTGATCGAAGAGCCCGATCCGGGCGTCGAGCAGGCCAAAAAACAGCTCCGAAAGCTCGTGCCCGTCATCTCGGTGTCCGAACTCCAGAGTGAGGCGACCCGGCGCGAACTCGCCTTGATCAAGGTCGCCAACGACCACCCAGATCGGGTGCAGGCGATGGCCGAGATGTACGGCGGACAGGCCGTCGACGCCTCGCCCGAGGCCGTCACCATCGAACTCACGGGCAGCGAAGGGAAGATCGACGCCGCGATCGAGGCCTTCGATCAGTTCGACATCCTCGAAATCTCCCGGACGGGGGCCGCCGCGCTCGACCGGGGCACGACGACGCTGAACAACGACTGACCGCCGACTCAGCACCCACGACCGACCACGATCGACACGCTACAATCATGACAGACACACTCGACGCGACTATCTATCGCGACGACGACGCAGACGTATCGCTGCTGGAAGAGACCACCGTTGCCGTACTGGGCTTTGGCAGCCAGGGCCACGCCCACGCCCAGAACCTCGCCGACAGCGGGGTCGAGGTGATCGTGGGGCTGCCCGAGGGCAACCCCGACCGACCGGACGCCGAGGCAGCGGGCCTGCCCGTCGAGACGCCCGCCGACGCCGCGGCGAGCGCGGACATCGTCTCCGTGCTCGTCCCCGACACGATCCAGCCCGACGTGTACGAGACGATCGCCCCCGAACTGGAGGCGGGCGACACCCTCCAGTTCGCCCACGGGTTCAACGTCCACTACGGGCAGATCGAACCGCCCGCCGACGTGAACGTCACGATGGTCGCGCCCAAGTCGCCGGGCCATCTGGTCCGCCGCACCTACGAGAACGGCGAGGGCGTGCCCGGCCTGGTCGCGGTCGAACAGGACGCCACCGGCGACGCGTTCGATCGCGCGCTGGCCTACGCGAAAGCGATCGGCTGTACCCGCGCGGGCGTCATCGAGACGACCTTCGCCGAGGAGACCGAGACCGACCTGTTCGGCGAGCAGGCCGTCCTCTGTGGCGGCGTCACGGCGATGATGAAAGCCGGCTACGAAACGCTCGTCGAGGCGGGCTACAGCGAGGAGATGGCCTACTTCGAGGTCATGAACGAGATGAAACTCATCGTGGACCTGATCTACGAGGGCGGCCTCGAAGGCATGTGGAACTCCGTCTCGGACACCGCCGAGTACGGCGGGCTGACCCGCGGAGAGTACGTCATCGACGACGCAGCCCGCGATGGCATGGAACAGATCCTCGACGAGGTCCAGGATGGCACGTTCGCCCGCGAGTGGATCTCCGAGAACCAGACCAACCGGCCCAGTTACAAGCAGTTGCGCGCGGCCGAAGCCGACCACGACATCGAGCGGGTCGGCGCGGAGTTGCGCGAACTGTTCAGCTGGGCCGAGGAGTGAGGAAAACGGAGCCGACAGCAATGAGCCAGGGAACGCTGTACGACAAGGTGTGGGATCGGCATCGAGTGACGACGCTGCCCAACGGGCAGGATCAGCTGTTCGTGGGGCTGCATCTCATCCACGAGGTGACGAGTCCACAGGCATTCGGGATGCTCGACGAGCGCGATATCGAGGTCGCCCGCCCCGACCTGACCCACGCGACCGTCGATCACATCGTCCCGACGAGCGATCAGTCCCGGCCGTACAGTGACGACGCGGCCGAGGAGATGATGAGCGAACTCGAGGAGAACGTCCGCGAGGCGGGCATCGAGTTCTCGGACCCGACGACGGGCGATCAGGGCATCGTCCACGTCATCGGCCCGGAGCAGGGCATCACCCAGCCCGGCAAGACCATCGTCTGTGGCGACAGCCACACCTCCACCCACGGTGCCTTCGGCGCGCTGGCCTTCGGCATCGGGACCTCCCAGATCCGGGACGTGCTGGCCACCCAGTGCATCGCCATGGAGAAACAATCGGTCCGGAAGATCCAGGTCGACGGTGAACTCGGACCTGGCGTGGAGGCCAAAGACATCATCCTGGAGATCATCCGCCGGCTGGGCACCGACGGCGGGGTGGGATACGTCTACGAGTACGCGGGCGAGGCCATCGAGCGCCTCGACATGGAGGGCCGGATGAGCATCTGTAACATGTCGATCGAGGGCGGGGCGCGTGCGGGCTATGTCAATCCCGACGCAACCACCTACGAGTACCTGCGCGAGACCGACGCCTTCCGGGACGACCCCGACGCCTTCCACGAACTCAAGCCCTACTGGGAGTCGATCCGCAGCGATCCCGACGCCGAGTACGACGACGTCGTTCACATCGACGCGGGCGAGTTGGAGCCGATGGTCACCTGGGGGACGACGCCCGGCCAGGGTATCGGCATCTCCGAGCCGATCCCCCATCCCGAGGATCTGCCTGCGGACAAACAGGACACCGCACGCCGCGCCCAGGAGCACATGCGCGTCGAACCGGGCGAGACGATGGCGGGCTACGACATCGACGTGGCCTTCCTGGGCTCGTGTACGAACGCTCGACTGCCCGACCTGCGCCGCGCGGCGTCGATCGTCGAGGGCCGGCAGGTCGCCGACGACGTGCGCGCGATGGTCGTCCCCGGCAGCCAGCGCGTCCAGTCGGCCGCCGAGGAGGAGGGGCTTGCCGCTATTTTCCGCGAGGCCGGCTTCGAATGGCGCAATGCCGGCTGTTCGATGTGTCTGGGGATGAACGAGGACCAGCTCGAGGGCGACGAGG
>JBDGTN010000051.1:17251-29353 GCA_042216835.1 Halococcoides sp. | reverse complement strand
TTTGAGCATGTGAGTCGCATGCCCGCACAGGGAGCAAAAGCGACCGAGCAGGACCGTCTCACAGTGTTCAAATCGGGGAGGGCGGACTGCGAGGCCGAACGAAGTGAGGCATCGATTTTGCGCGAACGGCGAACATCGTGAGACGTGAGCGAGTTTCTGCGAGTCGGACGAACGGCTCCCGCTACTGCCCGAAGAGTGAATCGAAGGCTAGTGATCGTGGCCGGTCGCCTCGGCAAAGGACACGTCGAAGTTGTCCTCGAAGAGGTCGAGCACTTCGTCCTCGATGTCGTCCATTGGGATCTCGGGATCGACCTCGCTGTGGTGGGCCGCCGCATGGATGTTCCGGGTCAACTCGAACAGCGCGAGGTCGGTCATCACGTCGACCTGGGCGTCGTCCTCGGCGAGCACCTCGAACGCTCCCGTCGGGACATCCAGCGTGCGCGATTCGCCGTTGGCGTCGAGCGTTACGGTCGTCGTCTCGAGGGACTGTGAATCCATACCCGCATCTGACTGCCCCTGCGGGAAGGTTGTTCCGATCGATCACTCGGTTTCGAGGTATTCGTCGGTGTCGATCGCGGCCTGACAGCCCATTCCACCGGCGGTGATCGCCTGCTGGTAGTGGTGATCGACCACGTCCCCCGCAGCGAAAATGCCCTCCACGACGGTCGCCGTGCGCCCGCTCCCTCGCCCGCCCGCGATGTGGATATACCCCTCGTCGTCGAGGCGCACGTCGGTCGCTTCGAGATAGCCCGTGTTCGGGACGTGGCCGATGGCGAGAAAGACCGCACCGACATCGAGGGTCTCCTCCTCGACCGGTTGGCCGTCGGCCCGGCGTCGCTTCGGGTGGCCATCGGGGTGGCTGACGAGTTCGACGTGATCGACGCCCTCGGCCTGTGACCCCTCGATCGCGGTCAGTTCGGTGTTTTTGATGACCTCGATATCGCCCGCCTCGACGTGTTCGTGGAGGCGATCGATCCAGTAGTCCTCCGCTCGAAAGCCCTCCCGGCGGTGGACGAGATAGACCGTATCGGCGAACTTCGTCAGAAACGTGGCTTCTTCCATCGCGGCGTCGCCACCGCCGACGACGACCATGTCCTCACCGCGGAAGAAGGCCCCATCGCAGGTCGCACACGTCGAGACGCCAAAGCCCATCAGGTCGTTCTCGCCGGGAATCCCGAGCGTTCGGGCACTCGCGCCGCTCGCGGCGATCACGGCGTCGGCTGTAATACGATCGCCGTGGGCGAATTCGATCTCGAACGGCCGGTCGGCATCGTCGATGGCCTCGACCTGTCCGGACTCGAAGGTCGCACCGAATCGCTCGGCCTGTTCGCGCATGCGCTGGACGAGTTCGGTCCCGTCGATCCCCTCCGGAAAGCCAGGATAGTTCTCGACATCGGTCGTCAGGGTCAACTGCCCGCCCGGTTCGTCGCCGTCGATCACGAGTGGGTCACGATTCGACCGCCCGGCGTAGATCGCGGCCGTCAGACCGGCGATCCCCGATCCGATCACGACGAGTTCGGTGTCGGTCATGGTCGGTCTATCGCAGGCCACCCGATAATGGTTGTGACACGCCGTCCAGGCGCTGCCCGCCCGACGGATGGCCCGTCCCGAGACCACCCGTCTCGAACCGGAACCATTCTTACCGTGGACTGGTCTTGGTATGGGTATGGGTGACGCTATCGATCGGGGGATCCAGGAACGGTGGCAGGGACTGCAGGACCGCCTGCCGCCGGTTGTGGCCGAACGCGATCCGATCGTCCTCGCGGTGATCACGATCACCGTCGTGGGCATTCTCGCCAGACTGTTCTTGCTCGGAGCGCGGCCGGCCCACTTCGACGAGGGGCGGGTCGCCCACTGGATCCTCCACTTCGCTGAGACAGGACACTTCGAATACCGCCGCATCATCCACGGCCCGTTCGTCCAGCACGTCGGCCGGTGGGTGTTCCTCGCGCTCGGCGCGAACGACTTCACGATGCGCCTGCCTGTCGCCATCGTGGGTGGGCTACTCCCGGCGGGCACACTATTGTACCGCAAACACCTCCGCGATCACGAGGTCGTCATCGCCGCGGTAATCCTGACGATCAGCCCAATCTTGCTGTATTACTCGCGATTCCTCCGGAGTGACCTCCTCGTCGCGACCTTCATGTTTTTCGCACTCGGTGCGATCGTCAAACTCGCCGATACCGGCCGACTCGAATACTTCTACGTCGCAGCGATCTTCGCGGGCTTCGGCCTCGCATCGAAAGAGAACGGCATTCTCTATCCGCTCACCTGGGTCGGCGGGTTCGGCCTGATTCTGGGACACCTCGCCGTCCGCGAGGTGCTGTATTACCTCGACACCGAGCAGTTGATCGACGGCCTCCCGGAGACGGTGGCGACGCCGCTCCAGCAGATTTTGAGCGGTCGCGATGTCCGTTCCAAACTCCGCGATGGGGCCGCCAGACGCGCCGTTGCAGCCGGGTACCCCCGCGCCGAGGCCGCCGACGCGTCACTGGGCCAGCTCCTGGCGCCGACCACCAAATACTACGTCGCCAGATACAGCGGCGACGTGATGCTCGCCGGTGTCGTCCTCATGATCGTTTTGGTCTTCATGTTTGCGCCCCGGGGGGCCGGCCAGGCCGGCATCAACGCGCCCGGCGATTCGGGCGAACATCCGGTCGGCGACACCGTCGGATTCTGGGAGGGCGTGACCGACATCCCCTCCATTCACCCGTTGAAGATTGCTCCAACGGGGGGAACCGGATGGTTCGAGGGGATGATCGAGTGGAAGTTCTCGGAGATGGTCGGACACACGGTGACCCACACCCTTACTGAGTTCCAGGGATGGATTCCCGCGATTGGCGAGGACCGGCCCGACGACGAGCCGTCCTTTTTCGAGGAGTACACCGACAAGGCCGGGTTCTTCATGCAGGTACTGGGGAAGTACTGCTGGCCGACGCTCGGCGCGGCGTTGATCGGGTTCGTCGCGCTCCGATTCGCCGGCCGCGACCACTGGGTCGTGCCGACGCTGCTCACCTACGCCGGAGCGGCCTCTATCGTCGGCTATCCAGGGGGGATAGACATTAGCGCCGCCTGGAACGCCGTTCACGTCCTCGTCCCGCTGGCGATCCCGGCAGCGATCGGGTTCGGAACGATCATCCGGGCGGGATGGACGGCGCATCTCGACCGTGACGCGCTCAGCGTCGGCCTCGCAGTCGTGTTCATCCTCGCATCGGGAGGCTACATGGCGACGACCGCCGTCGGGGCCAGTTACGTCGATCCCGTTCCAGAAGAGGATGTCCTCGTCCAGTACGCCCAGCCCTCGGACATGGAGATGCGTCAGGGCATGGATACCATGGATCGCCTCGTCGAGATGAACGAGGGCACCGACGTGGTCCTGTATGGCTCGGATATCATCGGCGATGCCGAGAGTCACCTCTACACGCGACCCCTCTGCATGGGTCGGAACGCTGACGATAGCGACGACGGCGGGTGGTGGGACACGCTCCCATTGGGGTGGTACTTCTACTATCCCGATCCAGCACTGAAATGTCACGAGAAGCCGAGTGGGCTTCAGAATGCGATCGAGGCCAAAGTGCCCGTCATCGTCACGATGGACGGAACGGACGCCCAGATGGTGCGAAACACCACTGACGCGTACGTGGAGGCGACCTACCGACTGCGTGCCTCGCCGGCCGATCACGCGAACGCCGATCCGTTCGTGATGTTCTTCCGTACGTCGGCGCTCGAACGTGCCGGGCTCGAGGCCCCACCGACTGGCGACGCGGCCTGATCGTCGGCCCGTCTCTTTCGGTCGATCAACGCGTCACTGTCGTTCCGTCACTGGAATCCGATCGACCAGTCGAGGGATCGAGCGGTGCAGTGTTCGTTCCGGACGGCTTAACACGTCCCTGTCGAATTCGATCGTATGACACTCACGACCCCGGGGCCGACACTTGGCGTCGTCGGCGGCGGGCAACTCGGGCGGATGCTCGCCGAATCCGCGAATCCCCTCGGCATCGACGTTATCGTGCTCGATCCGACGGAGCGTGCCCCCGCGACGCCGGTCGCGACCGATCACATCGTCGCGGCATTCGACGATCGTGAGGCGATCCGTGATCTCGCCCGCCGATCGGACGTACTGACCTACGAGATCGAACTCGCCGACGAGGACGCCCTCGCGGCGATCGAATCGGAGACGGGCACGCCGGTCCACCCCAGACCCGGCACGCTCGCGACGATCGCCGACAAGTACGAACAGAAGCAAACGTTTGCAAACGCCGGCATTCCGGTCCCGGACTTCCGGGCGGTCGACGACGCCGACGACGCCCACGATGCGATCGAGGCGTTCGGGACGCCCGCCATGTTGAAAGCCCGCCGAGGCGGCTACGACGGCCGCGGCAACGTCCTGATCGAGGATCCGTCCGACATCGAGCACGCGCTCGAGGAACTCGGCGGGCCGGCGATGATCGAGGAGTTCGTCGACTTCGAGCGCGAACTCGCAGTGATCGCGTGCCAGGGGGACGACGAGATCGATACCTTTCCCGTCACCGAAACGATCCACGAGGCCGAGATCCTCCGTGAAACGATCGCACCCGCACGGACGTGTTCGGAGACGCTCGACCAGGCGGCGGCACTCGCCGAGGACGTACTCGACGCACTCGACGGGCGTGGCGTGTACGGCGTCGAGACCTTCGAGACGAGCGATGGCGAGATCCTGCTGAACGAGGTGGCCCCTCGGCCCCACAACTCGGGTCACTGGACGATCGAGGGCGCGGTCACCTCCCAGTTCGAACAGCACGCTCGCGCGGTGACGGGCCGGCCACTGGGGTCGACGACGCTCCGATCGAGGACCGTCTCGACGAATATCCTCGGAGCGGGTGATCCGCGACCCGCGACGCTCCAGGGCGTCGATGACGTACTCGACGCGCCGAAGGTCGCTCTCCACTGGTACGGAAAACAGGAGGTGCGTCCGCTTCGGAAGATGGGGCATCTGACGACGATCGCCGAGCCTGGAGCCGATCCCGAACTGCTGCTCGAACGGATTCGGCATCATCGGGACTCAGTGTCGTTCGCCTGAGCCACGACCGAGGCGCGACTGAGGTGCAACTGAGCCACGACCGAGGCGCGACTGAGGTGCAACTGAGCCACGACCGAGGCGCGACTGAGCCACGACTGATCCGCTATTTGCTGTCCTCGAGAACGTCCAGCGCCGCGACGCGCCCCCGGAGGCGCTCGGGTCGTCGTTCGATCGCGAGCACCTCCCCGGACTCCACGGCCAGCAGAACTGGCCCGTCGTCGGTCGTTACCACCGCGCCTGCCGGCCGAACGTCGGTGACCGTGCCCTGGAGTGGGTCACAGTCCGCCACTGCGATCACTCGATCGCCCGCTTCGAGATCGCGGGCACGCTCGGCGAGCGGACGCTCGTCGGTCCATCCGAGCAGGTGTCGGATCAGGACGCGCAGGGTGGCGGCGACGGACACAGTGAGCCGTTGGCGCGAGACCCTCCTAAATTCGTTCGTCTGGGCGACGGGTGGACGACGATCGAATGGTCTCACGATCGATGACGATCGACCGGCGTGCAGAGAGTCGAAGGGGAACGATTTTGCCCACCGGCCGGTCAGTCTCGCGCATGACGCCAGAGCCACTCGACGCGCTCCAGTCCGACCTTCGGGCGGAGGCCGACCGCGACCGTGCTTCCGAGGAGACTCCCGAGATCGGGATCATCATGGGTTCGGACTCGGATCTCGACGTGATGGCGGGCTCCGAGACCGGCCGCGAGGGCGCCTACGACGCGCTGACTGCGCTCGGGTTCGCCGAACAGACCAGCTATGCCGATCCGCCGGCCGACCGATACACCTTCGAGACGTTCGTGGTCTCGGCTCACCGGACGCCCGAGTTGATGTATACGTACGCCGAGACCGCGGCCGACCGCGGGATAGACGTGATCATCGCGGGCGCGGGCGGGAAATCCGCCGATTTGCCGAACATGACCGCCTCGATCGCGTTCCCGCTGCCGGTGATCGGCGTCCCCGTCCAGGAGAAGTCGGTCCCGTCGGTGATCGGCATGCCACAGGGCGCACCGATCGTCGCCGTCGACGCGGGGAAATCGTACAATGCGGCGCTTGCGGCCGTCCAGATCCTCGCTCGCCAGCACGACCAACTCGCCGAGCGCCTGGAGACGATTCACGCCGACCGCCAGGACGGGGTGGCCCGGGTCTCTCGCCGCCTCCACGAGGACGGTACCCCGGCATTCAAGGCCGATCGCGACTGATGCTCTCTCGTCGAGGCCCGACCCCATCGTCAGACCCATGCCAGTCCGGGGGTAACGACGCCCAATGCCGACGGTTCGGATGGGATCGCGATTGCACTTCGGGTTTCAGAATCTCTCGCTCGCCCGGGACCGACTCTACGGCGGTATCGGCGTGGGTATCACTCGACCGACGATCGAAATCGAGGCCGAGCGCGCGGAGACGATCGCGACCGACGATGCGGTCACGGAGCCGTATCTGCGTGCGGTCTGTGCGCATCTCGACGTGCCGGGAGCCGAACTCAGCGTTCGAGAGCGTCCGACTCACCACGCGGGCTTCGGGACGGGAACGCGACTGGCGCTCGGATCGCTCCGTGCCGTCGGGGCGGCGTACGGGAGATCGGTGGATCTCCGGGCGGCGGCGCCCGCACTCGGTCGGGCGGGCCGAAGCGGCGTCGGCGTTGCGACCCTGGAGGCGGGTGGCGTCGTCATCGATGGCGGACACGCCACCGAGAAGTTCACCACCGATCCCCCGGCGACGGGCGAGTGGTCGACACCGCCCGTGCTGGCGCGGCACGCGGTCCCGCCAGACTGGCGATTTCTGCTGGTGACGCCGACTTCGACGGTTGGCCCCGCGGGCGACGCCGAAGACGATCAGATCCGTGCGGCCGTCGAGCGGGCCGATCCGGGCATCGCCGACGAGGTCGCGACCCTCGTCACTCAGCGGCTACTGCCGGCGATCGCGACCGGCGACCGGGCGGCGTTCGGCCGGGCGATCACCCGCCTCGGTCGCCTCAACGGCGCGTGGTATGCCGACGAACAGGGTGGCGTGTATCGCCCGCCGGCAGGGACGCTCGTCGACGAACTGGGATCGAACGCGGCGGTCGACGGTGTCGGTCAGTCCTCGTGGGGGCCGACGGTGTACGGGCTGACCGATCGAACGCGTGCGGATCGCGCCCGCGAGGCCGGTCGAGACGCACTCAGGGCGGCGGACGTGGAGGGCCGAATTCGCGTCGTCGAACCCGCGAGCGAGGGTCTGTCGGTCGATCCCGGACGGTCGTGACGGTCAGGTCACCCGATCGCGGGCCAGCACCAGCCCCATCGACAGCGCGGACAGCCCGATCAGCGCGAGCGCCGGGATCGCCGCTCGACCGTACAGACCCGCCTCGCGGACGGCCCAGATGTAGGTGACGAGCGTGTCGACGTGCGCCGGCGCGAGCAGGAGCGTCGCGGGCAGCTCTTTCATCGTCGTCAGGCCGACGAGGCCTGCACCCGCGGCGATACCGGGCCAGATCAGCGGAAGCGTCACGCGCCGGAACACCCGCCCTGGCGGATCGCCGAGCGTGCGACCCGCCCCCTGGAGCGTATCGTCGATCCCCGCGATCGACGCGCGGATCGTTCCGACGGCCTGTGGCAGAAAGCGCACGAGATAAGCGCCGATCAGCAGGGGCACCAGTCGATAGGCCCCGACGAGTGCGAGCGCGAGCGTCGCGATCGCGAAGGCCAGCACGATTCCCGGGATCGCCCAGCCGACGTGACTGATCCGATCGAGCGCCGTTCCGAGCCGGTCGCCGCGAGCGGCCCGAACGGCGACCGGGAGGGCGACGACGACGGCGATCAGGGCGGTCCCGACCGCGAGGCCGACCGAGGTGGCCGCGAACGTCCACTCGAACGGGAGCGCGTATGGACTGGCGAGTCCGGGCTGGACGAGCCACATCAGGAGAACGCCAACGGGGACGACCAGTGCGGCGGCGACGACCGCGAGCGGACCGAGCGTCGCCGGCCAGCGCCACTGCCCCAGTTCGATGACTGGATCGGTCGTGCCGGTCGCGACCGTCGTCGCCGCGGTCGCGTCGATCCGGGTCGATACCACGAGGATGAGCCCGGCGATCGCGAGCAACTGGAGGCTGAGCAGTGCGACCTCGGCACGGGCGAAGGCGCCGAAGCGGACGTAAATCACTCGTGTGAGTACGTCGACCCGGAGAATCGCTGGCGTCCCGAAATCCGAGAGCGCGTACAGCGCGACGAGCAGCGCGCCCGCGAGCGTCGCCGACCGCGCCTGCGGGATGGCGATTCGCCGGATCGTCGCGAGCGGGCCGTCACCGAGGGTACGAGCGGCCTCGACCTGTCGGTCCGCCAGTGCGAGCAATCGGGCGCGCGTGCTCAAGAAGACGTACGGATAGACGTACAGCGCGATCACGACCGTCGCGCCGGGCAGGCCACGCACCGACGGCCACGCGATTCCGGTGAGTCGCGCGAGCAGGCCGTTCGCGCCGCCCGCCGAGAGATACGCGAACGCTCCCAGATAGCTCGGCACGACCAGGGGCACCGCGAGTGCGACCGTCCAGGCCCGTCGACCGGGCAGGTCGGTCCACGTGACGGCCACGGCGAGAGTGACGCCGAGAGCGGTCGCGATGGCCGTCGAACCGGCGACGAGAACGCCCGTCCGGGCGAGGGTGGCGAGCGTGCGCTCGGCCGTGAGGATCGCGACTGCCTCGCCAGGTGGGATCTGGACGACTTCGCCGAGAATCCAGACGACCGGCGCGAGGGCGGCGAGTGCGACCGCACTCGCGGCGAGCGTCGTCGCGTCGGGCCGTCTGTGGCTCATCGGACGCCAGTCTCCCGGAGGAGCGCGAGCGTCGTTTCGAGATCGGCGAGTGCCGTCAGATCGAGTTTCGGGGGGTTCAACTCGTCGAGCGGTGGCATCGTGATGTCACCGGCCGCTGGCGGATCGATCCCCTCGACGAGGGGGTATTCGTAGGCCTGGTTCGCCAGGAAGCCCTGGACTTCCCGGGTATGGAGGTGACGCACGAATCGCTCGGCGGTACCCGGGCGATCGGTCGCCGCGAGGACGAGCGCTCCGCCGACGTTGATGAGTGATCCGGCACCGCCGTCGGTGAATCCGAGTTTCAGGTCGATATCCGGCCGGGCCGAGACCAGTCGGAGCGCATAATAGTGATTGGCCAGTCCGAGCGGGATCGCTCCCGTCCCGACGTTGAGGGTGACGGTAAACTCGCCCGCGTACGACCGGACGCCTCGCTCGACCATCGCTTCGAGGAACGATCGCGTCCGGGCCCGGCCTTCGAGGGCGATCATCGCGGTAACGAACGCCTGGAAGGACCCGTACGTCGGGGCCCATCCGATCGGGCCCTCGACCGCGAGGTCGGGCAGATCGAGCACGCGATCCGGAAGGTCGGACCGATCGAGAACGGTCGGATCGAACGGCATCGCCCGCGCCCGCCCCGAGACCCCGACCCAGCGACCCTCGTCGTCGCGGAATCGCGCGGGAACGGCGTCCGTGGTCGTCGATTCGAGCGGGCGGGCGAGACCGCTCGCGGCGACCTGGCCGAGCGAGGCGGCGTCGATCGACCAGAACACGTCGGCGTTGACGGCATTGGCTTCGGCCTCACTCTGGAGCGTGTTCGCGAGCGATGCCGATGGCCCGCGTTGAAGAGTCACGCTCAACTCGTAGTGGTCTTCGAGAAAGCCCACGATGCGCTCGTAGAGCCCACCCTCCCCGCGGCCGAGATACACCGTCAGGTCGCCTTCGAGCGGGGGAAGATCGGCGATCGACGGTGCCTGCGCGTCGGGTGCCCCACCGCCGAGGCCCTCGGGGACGCTCGATCCACACCCCGCGAGCGTGGCCGCTATCGCAGGCATCGTCGCCAGCGCCTCGCGACGGGTGTATCGAGTCATATTAGCGTCGGACGAACAGGCCTGCGACCAGCAATGCCGCGATCGCGCCGAGCGCGACGAAACCCGGTCCGCCGGTGTCGGTGGTCTCAGCGGCGACAGAGAGCGTCGCGGTCTTGCGATCGGCCAGCACGGTCTTCGCCTCGGCGAGGTTGGATTTCATCTCCTGGACGGTCGCTTCGATCTCGCTGACGGGGGCCCCCGAATCGATCTGGGTGGGAAGGTCTTCGTTGAACTGCGCTTCCAGCGTCTCGACGAGTTGCGGCCGCTGTTCGATCAGCGGCCCCTCAAGTCCCTCGAACAGGCTCAGATAGGTCTCCGTGAGCAGCTTCTTGGCTTCTGCTGGCTTGTCCTGCTCGTACAGGGTGACGACTCTGTCGAGGTTGTCGTTGATCTGATCGATCGTTGCGGCCGGACTGCCGGCACCGGACTGCGATTCGGACTCGCCGGAACTGGTGTATTCCTCGATTTCGTGGGATAACTTGTCGAGCGTGGGTTGCAGATCGCCCGGCGCGGATTTACTCTCGATTTTCTGCTGGAGCGTCTCGATGAGTTCACCGATCTCCCTGGCGTTTTCTGCCGACAGTTCCGGGGCTATTTCGCCGTCGTAGCGGGTTTCGAGGACGTTCGCGAACCCCCGGGCATCCCAGTACTCGACGAGATTGAGGACCTTGCCGTCGTCGTTCAACCCGTTGCCGTATTCGACCTCGATACGTTCGAGGACCTTCGTGGCGACCTGTCCTTCGAAGGCGAGGCTACTCCGTGCGTCGGCAGCGACCGTTCGATCGATGGCCGTTTCGAGCAGCGGATAGATCTCCTCGGTAACGTGCGCCCGGTATTCGCTCGGCGTCATCGTCTTTGCTTTCGACGGGAGCGCATCGAGTTTCGACTTGAGTCGGTCCGCGAAGGTTGCGTTGGCGTCCCTGATCGACGGCCCGACCTGGTTCCAGTACTCGTCTTTCGGATGTTTTGCGTGTTCTCGTGCCTCTGCCGTGTTCCCGGCGCTGGCCCAGTGCATCGAGGCGTTGAGGTGACCTTTCATCTCGACGATGCGTTCGACGAAAGTGACTGCCTCCTCCTCGGTTGTTATCGGCGGTGATTCGGCCGCTAACGCCGAGACGACCGGTCCGACCGTCGACGTGACGACGAGCAATGCGATCGCGAATGATACTACGTGCCGTTTCAATTTTAGGCTCGCCTAAAACAAACCGATCCGGGCTTTAGTACCTTTCCATCTTAGGTCGCCCTAAAGATTGCGCCGATCTCGAGCTACGGGTCCGGATCGAATATCTCCGGTCGGTCCTCGCCGTGGACATCGACGACCCCGCCCATGCCCTTGCGAGCGACGCGACTCAGCGCGTGGTCGACCAGTGTGATCCGTTCTGGAACCATCAGTTCCAGTTCGGCAACGAGTCCCGATCCCGGGGGAACGGTGACCGTCTGGACGTATTCGTCGGGATCGTTTGCGATCGCGCCGTCACGCCAGGCCCGCCGCCAGACGGACCCGATCGGGTGGAAGTTCGACGATAGGTTCGGTCCACCGTTGACGAAAAACACGCGCACGGTCTCGCCGGTTTCGGCGGATATCGCGCCGTGACGGTCCGGCGTCAGCGCCTTCGCCTCGCCGTTGAGTGTGACGTACGTCGGGTCCTCCCGGACCATCGCTCGTTTGTTAAACGGGAGGTGCCCGGAGGGCTTGATCGGATAGGTGGGATCGCCAGCGTAGATCTCGTGCTGGCCGACGTAGATCTCGCGGTCGACCGACGGCAGTCCCTCCCGCGGTTCGACCAGGATGAGTCCGTACATCCCACTGGAGATGTGGTGATCCAGTTCGGGGACCGCACAGTGATAGATGTATGCCCCCGGGTACATCGCCGTGAACCGCTCACTGTTTGACTCTCCCGATCTGGCGGTCGTGGCAACGCTGCCGCCGCCAGTGCCGTAGATCGCGTGCATGTCGACGTTGTGGGTGCAATCGCTTGCTGGCGGATTCTCCAGGGTGAACTCGACGGTGTCTCCCTGGCGGACCCGGAGCATGGGCCCCGGGACCTGGCCGTCGAAGGTCATGTAGGTGAACGTCACCCCTGGTTCGACCTCCGCAACGACCTCCTCGACCGTCAGCGAAATGTCGTGGTGGGTCGGGCTATTGCGGTCGATCGGGGCCGGCACGTTGGTCGGGT
>JBDGTN010000051.1:14158-17151 GCA_042216835.1 Halococcoides sp. | reverse complement strand
AGGCCGCGCGTGACGGCGCGGTCCATCCGGGTGGTGACCGCCCCCATCGCCGGCCGGGCGGTCGCGAGGTCCGCCGCCCGATCGAGTAACACCGACAGGGTGGCCGGCCCCTCGGGCCTGCCGGTCGCCGCCGCGGCGTCACGGAGCGCGCCGAGCGCCCGCAGAGAGAGTTCCCGAGAGCCGTGAGTCTGGTCGGACGCGACCGTCTCGACGGTCGGCCGGACGCGCTCGTACGAGCGCCACAGTCGGGGAACGGTCGGTCGTCGCGCGATTGCGGGCGGGTGAACCCACTCCGCGATGGTGTGCTCGCGATCGAGGTCGATCGTCCGGTCGGGCACTTCGACCAGCGCGGGGTGGACCGTCCACGCGATGTCGAGGTCGGCGTCGCGGACGACGTGGCTCTCGCCACGACGGACGAGCGTCCAGTCCGTCCGGCCGATTTCCTCGCGGAGTTCGGACTCGATCGCACTCGCGGGATCGCCCTCGGCGTGGCCGGCGACGGTGCCCCATCGACCGGGGTACGAACCGACTGCGTGGCTTCGGCGCGCGAGCAGGATCTCGCCGTCGTGGCGGACGAAAACGGTGACGACATCGCGGTCGTCCATGACCCCGGTTCGGCTACCGGCGGGAAACCCCTGACGCCGGTGCGGACGACCGACGCCCGGCGGCCACCCGCGGCGGACCGATCGTCTGCCGATCGCCTCGGAGAGTGTCCAGCGATCGATCCGGGGGTGCGGTGGAGCGGGCCCGCGATGCGATCCAGATCGGGGCCGTTTTCGGCACGCCGGACGACACATCGAGCATGGACGTCGTCATCATCAGCGATGCACACATACCCTCGCGCGCGTCGGAGATTCCCGATCGCGCGACCGAATTCCTCCAGGAGGCCGATCACGTGCTCTGTGCGGGTGATTTCGACAGCACCGAGGGATACACGCAATTTGTCGATCTGGCCCCGCAGATGACCGCCGTCGCGGGCAATACCGATCCCAGGACGCTCGATCTGCCCGACGTGGCGACCGTGACGCTCGGTGGCGTCACGTTCGTCGTGACCCACGGCGACGGTCTGGCACGCTATGCGATGGGACTGGCGGATCTCGCCGAGCGGGAGGCGCCCGAGGCCGATCGACTGGTCGCAGTCGCGGGTCACACCCACGAGGTCCTCGACGAGCGCGTCGAATCGGTTCGCATCCTGAATCCCGGCAGTGTGACGGGAGCGAGACCGGCCCGACGCGCGACGCTGTACCGGGCGAGCGTCGCCGACGGCGATCTATCGGTCGACCTGGTCGAGTGCGACTGATCGGGCGGACGCGTCGGAGGCGATCGTCGCGAGGCGGTCCGCGAGCGATTCGTGTGTGGCGATCACGCTGGCGGGGGCCGCGTCGCGTCGAACACACCCGCTGGCCCGGGTGAGGAGGTCGCCCGCGACGCGCTCTCGCTCGTCGGGGTGGAGTTCGATCACCGCATCGAGGCGGCCGCGAGCGCACTGGGCGTAATGGACCACCGGGGCCCACGTCTCGATGACGCGCTTGGTGGTCGCCCGCGTGTCGGCGACGATCGCCCGAAACGTTGTGTCGAGATCGCCGTCGCCTCGGATGGCTTCGATCACCGGCGTGCCGATGTGGACCGCGACGGTGGCCCGATCGACGGCGAGGTGGTCGCCGTCGTCGACGCGGACGCGATCGCCGTTTCGCCGACACGCCTCGGGCGTCGCGACGTATCGGTCGCCGACGATCGGCAGGTCGACCGCCGTCGCGCGTGGCTGGCCGTCCTCGACCGCCGTGACCGCGGCCCCGAAGGTCGGCAGGCCAGCCGCGAAATTGTTCGTTCCGTCGAGCGGATCGACCACCCACCGGACCGATCCCGACCCGGGGTGGTCTCCGGACTCTTCGGCGCTGATCGGATCGGTCGGCCGGCGCTCGTCGAGTACCTCGATCACCGCGCGTTCGGCGGCCCGATCGGCCCCCGTCGTCACGTCTCCGGCGGTATACTCCGCATCGAGCGCACCCTGGAACCGCTCGCGGAGGATCGGGCGCGTGGCCGCGACGGCGGCCTCGGCGACGGTCGCGAGATCGTCCATGGCGATTGTCGGACTCGCCGGCCGATGAGCGATTCGATCGCGGTCCATCGCGAGGCTTTTTGCCGCGGCCCCCGCCCGATCGGCCATGCGCATCTGCCCGGTCGAGGGCCTCCCGGAGATCGAACCCGGCGACGACCTGAGCGCGATGCTCGCCGATCGGCACCTCGCGGATGCCGACGTGATCTGTGTCGCCTCGACCATCGTCGCGAAAGCCGACGGCCGATACGCCGACCTCGCGGACTACGAGCCGAGCGATCGGGCACGCTCGATCGCCGACCGGATCGATCGAGCCGATCCGCGTTTCGTCCAGGCCGTTCTCGACGAGAGCGAGGAGGTACTCGTCGAATCGCCGTTCGTGCTCGCGGTGACATCGTTCGGGCATATTACCGTCAACGCCGGCATCGACCGCTCGAATGCTCCCGGTGGTGACATCCTGTTGCTCCCCGAGTCACCGGGCGAACGGGCCGCCGAGATTCGGGCGTCGCTGGCCGACCGCGGGGTCGACACGGCGGTGATCGTCACCGACACCTCCGGGCGACCGTTTCGGACGGGCCAGCGTGGCGTTGCCCTCGGCTGGGCGGGCATCCCCGCGTGCCGTGATTATCGCGGTGAGACCGACCGCGATGGCCGCGAACTCGAGGCGACCGTCGAGGCCGTTGCGGACGAGTGTGCCGCGGCCGCGAATCTCGTGATGGGCGAAGCCGACGGCGGTCATCCCGCCGCCCTGATCGACGATTTCACCGTCGGCGATCACGACGCCAGCGACCAGTTGTTCCGCGACCGAGAGACCGATTACGTTCGACAGGCACTCGACGCCGTCGAGATAGAGATCCAGCCATGATCGCCGTCAGGAGAGGAATCCAGCCATGATCGCCGTCAGGAGAGGAATCCAGCCATGATCGCCGTCAGGAGA
>JBDGTN010000051.1:0-14058 GCA_042216835.1 Halococcoides sp. | reverse complement strand
AGGAGAGGAATCCAGCCATGATCGCCGTCAGGAGAGGAATCCAGCCATGATCGCCATCGAGATCACACCCGATCGACCGATCGAGGACTGTACGACACTCGCTCGCGCGGCCGAACACGCCGATCTGGACGCCGCGCTCGTGAGCCACCATTACAACAATCGCGACCAGTGGATCGCGCTCTCCGCGATGGCCACCGCCACCGAGGACATCGATCTCGGGCCCGGCGTCGCGAATCCCTACGAGACCCACCCAGTCACGCTTGCCGGGCGGATGGCCACGCTCGACGAACACGCGGGTGGCCGGAGCGTGTTCGGCATCGGTGCCGGCGATCGGAGCACGCTCGCAAATCTCGGGATCGATCGCGATCGGCCGCTCCGACGCGTGCTGGAGACCATGCGAGTGGCGCGCGATCTCTGGGATGGCGAGCGTGTCACACACGACGGCACGTTCGCCGCCGACGATGCCGGCCTCAACTTCGCGGCCGGGTCGATCCCCGTGTTCGTCGGCGCGCAGGGCCCACACATGACCCGGATGGCCGCCAAGTACGCCGATGGCGTGCTGTACAACGGTGCGCACCCGCGCGACCTCGACTGGGCGGTCGAGCGCGTCGCCGAGGGCCGGGCCGACCGCGAGCGCTCCGATGCGCCGCTGGTCGCGGCCTACGCGAGCGTCTCGATCGACGACGATGCCGATCGCGCCCGCCGTGCGGCGCGCGAACCAGTCGCCTTCATCGTCGCTGGCGCGCCCGCGGCCGTGCTCGACCGCCACGGAATCGACGGCGATCGGGCCGGCGAGATCGGATCGGCGATCGCGGCTGGCGACTTTGCGGACGCCTTCGAGGCTGTCACGCCCGCGATGATCGACGCGTTCGCCATCGCGGGGACGCCCGACGCGGTGGCCGATCGACTCGCCGGCTTCCCCGATGCGGTCGACGGTCTCGTCGCGGCGTCGCCGCTCGGCCCCGATCCGGAGCGTGCGATCACTCTGCTGGCGGATGTCGTCGACCGATCCGGGGCGATCTGAGAGCATCGACGCCGGCACCGATGGCGAGGCCGCCGAACACGCCGATCGCCACGGTGACGAGCAGACCGCCGATCGCGACCAGTAGCGCGGCACCGGGATCGGTCGTCGCCACGTCGGCGAACAATGCGGGCATCGACAGGGCGTCGTCGAGCAATCGCGTGAGAACGTCGATCATAGACGGTGTTCGGACTCGATCATCTTGGGCCTTGTCACCGGTCACCGCGGTGGAATGGCCGGTCGGCCACCCAGCGAGGGCCCCGTCTATCGGGTGGTTCGTCGTTCGGCGATTACGAGATCGGTCTCGTGGCGATGCTCGGCCCGGACGACGCGACAGCCGGCATCGACGACGCGCCGGACGATGTCCCCGAGATCGAACCGTTCCGATCGTGGCGGGCCCGCCTCGCAGGTGGGGGCCTCGGCCGACCAGTCCAGCACGACCAGGCGACCACCGGGGACGAGTGCATCGACGACCGCCGGGAGCACGTCGGCGAGGCCGTGATGCAGCGTTCGCAGCGACACTGCGGCATCGAGCGATCGCTCGGGGACGGGCAGGGTCGCGTGATCGGCCCGGACGATATCGACACTCGCGGGTGGGTCGCGGTCGCGATGGGCATGACCCATCGCCGCCGATCGGTCGACCGCCACCACCCGATCGACGGCTGGCGCGATCGCGTCGGTGAACAGTCCCGGCCCGCTACCGAGGTCGGCGACCGTCCAGTCGGGCCGTGGATTCAGCCACGCGTGCAACTCCTCGGCGGAGACGTACCTGAACTGCCCGGGATCGGCGAGTGTTTCGACGTGGTGATCGCACATACCGGCCGATCGAGCCCCAGCCTGAAGTCGTCGGGGGTCGGGGCGGGGCGACAACGATCGCGACCGTTAGACCTGCTGGAACAGCGCCATGACATCCTGGAGGGTGATTCCCCCACCCGTCTCGAAGTCGTAAAATTGCGCGTTGTTCCGAACGTTCGGAGTATCGCTGTTCTGGAACAGCCGATTCACGTCCGGGAAGTCGACCTGGCCGTTCCCCGAGAGGTCCTCGAAGCGGCCGTCGCCGTTGGGATCGGTCGCGCCGGTCGGCCAGGTCGGCCGCCGGGGTGGCGTTTCGGTCGCGGTGGGCGTTTCCGTCGTGGTCGGCGTGTCGGTCTGTGTCGTCGTTGGCGTCGGGTCGACATCGATCTGGTCGAGCATGACGGTGGCGTACCGTCGCCCGAATTCGCGGTAGGCCTCGGTCGTGAAGTGGTACTGGTCCTGTCCGGCGAGGCCCTTCGCGGAGACGACGTGAGCGTTGTCGATCAGATTTGGTAGCTTGTTGACCTCTTCGTTGTGGAACGCACAGGCGCCGCCCTGATTGGCGTACAGCATCTCACCGGCCAGCAGTGGGACCGGTCCCAGGCCGAGATCCTCTCGGAGGCTCTGATAGATATTCTGGACCGAGTACTTCCACTGGGGATCGCCGGCATCGCTCTCGCCCTGGTGGAGCAGAATGCCCGTGATCGTTCCCACGTTCTGGGCCTGTTTTGCGAGATCGAGCATCCACTCGTACCCGCCGTCGAACTGCTCCGGGATGTCTCGGTTGTTCCGCCCGATCGGCGCGTCCGGTTCGAAGAGTGCGATCTCACACCCGCTCACGGCCGTGGGAACGAGACCGACGACCACGTCGTCCGGTGTCTCCGCGGCCATGGTCTTGCCGAAGTAATCGCCGGGCCCGATTCCCGCCCAGCAGCGGTTCAGCGGCGGTTCGGCGACGTACCAATTGCCATAGGTGCGATCGAGACTCGGACACGTTTTGTCTTGCAGGACGCGAACATCCGGTCGCGTGGCTCTGTCCTGTGGTTCGATCGTCCCCTGCCCCTCCATGTTCGACTGGCCGAAGAGGAGATAAATATGAAAATTCTCTTTACTGACTGATGTCGGAGGCTTCGCTGTCGCGCCGGCCGCAATTCCCGTCGTTGCCAGGCCGAAAGCGGTCGATGCGCTGGCCGCCAGGAGGCCCCGCCGCGACCAACGTGTCGTCGAGTTGTGCCCATCGTCCTCGTCCGTGGCTGTGTCGGTCATGTCGTCGGTCCCCGATGAATTCATAACTCGTCCAGGTCGAAAAAATCACCGATCGACATCCTCAGCAAGTGACGAAATATGTCGTCTGGTAGGCCTTCACCACCCACGTTCGCGCCGATCGAGACGGGGTTATCAGTGACATCGACCATCGACACGATCGACGATGTCTCGATGAGATCTCGTCACCGAGGCTTCTTGCGGAACGATCCCGGGGCGTCCATTTTACGTGTCGCACCCGGAGGGCCGATACGATGACCGGTGACTCCCCGGTAGAAGGGGCCGATCTGACCGGAACGGACGTGACGATCGTCGGAGCTGGCATCGGAGGGCTGGCCGGGGCGGCCTATCTCGCCGACGCAGGTGCAGCGGTGACCGTCTTCGAACGCCACGACGTTCTCGGCGGCGTCGCACGAACGATCGAAGTCGAGGGCTTTCGGTTCGATGCCGGACCGAGCTGGTATCTCATGCCGGAGGTGTTCGAGCGATTTTTCGGGCACTTCGATCGTGCGCCCGACGACTTCTACGATCTGGAGGAACTCGACCCGCAGTATCGGGTGTTCTGGACCGATGGCGATCGCGTGACGATCCCGCCCGATCGCGATGCCGTCCGGGAGATATTCGAGTCCTACGAGACGGGTGGCGGCGCGGCCTTCGATCGGTATATCGAGCGGGCGGGCGAGGCCTATCACCTCGGGATGGACCGATTCGTCTACACCGACCGCTCTCGATTGCGGGACTTTCTGGATCTCGACGTGCTCAGATCGGTGCGTGCGCTTCCGCTCGTCCGATCGATGGACGGCCACGTGGCGCGGTACTTCGAAGAGCCGAAACTCCGGCAGTTACTCCAGTACACGCTGGTCTTTCTCGGCGGGGCCCCGCACAACACGCCCGCGCTCTACTCGATGCTTGCCTACGCGGATTTCGAGGGGCACGTCCACTATCCCGACGGCGGAATGGGATCGCTCGTCGATGCGATGGCCACGCTGGCCCGCGATCGGGGCGCGACGATCGAGACCGGCCGCGAGGTCACGGCGATCGAACCACGGGGCGACGGACTCGCCGTCGAGGTGGGGACCGACCGCCACTGGACCGATCGGATCGTCGCGAACGCACCCCGGCCACACGTCGAGCGCGAGTTGCTCGATCCGGCCCATCGCGATCGCAGCCCCGATGACTGGGCCGATCAGACCTACGGCCCATCGGCGTACATGCTCTATCTCGGGGTCGAGGGCCCGGTCGATCCGCTGGCCCACCACACGCTCGTCCTCCCGACCGACTGGGACCCACACTTCGAGGCCATTTTCGACGATCCCCACTGGCCCGACGACCCCGCCTTCTATCTGAGCGTGCCGTCCCGGACGGATGCGAGCGTCGCCCCCGATGGCCACCACGCGGTGGTCGCACTCGTCCCGATCGCACCCGATCTGGACGACGGTCGAGCGGCCCGTGATCGAATGCGTGAGACGGTGCTCGACCGGATCGAGACACACGCTGGCGTCGACCTCCACGATCGGATCGTCGTCGAGCGCGAGGCCTGTGTCTCGGAGTTCGCCGATCGGTATTCGCTCCCCGAGGGGACCGCACTCGGACTCGCCCACACGCTTTCCCAGAGCGGTCCGCTCCGGCCCGGCCATCGCGCCTCGAACTCTCCGGGACTGTACTACACGGGTTCGTTCGTCCGGCCGGGCATCGGCGTTCCGATGTGTGTCATCTCCGGCGAACACGCAGCCCGTGCGGTGGTCGCCGATGTCGCGGATCGACCATCACGCTGAAGCGGGCCCACGGCCTATCGCCGGACATGACTGCGTTGCCCGACTACGAGGTGCTCGACTCCAGGGCGGGATTCACACTCGTCAATCACGCCCGGCGGTCGATTGCGGCGGCGCTGGACGACGAGTCCGCGCCCGATCCACCCGACGACGACCGGTTGCGCGTCGAGCGCGGAGCATTCGTCACGATCGAGAAAGATGGCGATCTCCGGGGCTGTATCGGGCGACCGACGCCGAAACGACCGCTGGCGATCACCGTCGGCGAGGTTGCGGTGGCCGCGGCGACAGACGATCCGCGATTTCCGCCGATGGATGCCGAGGAACTCGACGATGCGATGATTACGGTGAGCGTCCTGACCCATCCCGAGACGATCGATGCCGCCGACACCAGCGACTATCTCGATGCCATCGAGGTGGGTCGGGACGGCCTGATCGTCGAACAGGGGTCTCGACGTGGTCTCTTGCTCCCACAGGTTGCCGTCGACAACGACTGGACGGCCCAGAAGTTCCTCATCGAGACCTGCCGGAAGGCAAACCTGTCCGGGCAGGCTTACGACGACCCCGCGACGACCGTCGAGCGGTTCTCTGCCCAGACGTTCTCCGAGAAGTGGCCCAGCGGCGAGATCACCCAGCGCAACTACATCGAGTGATGTCCGACCTCGACGAGAAAACCGCGCGCTACGAGTCGATGCTCGCCGAGGCGATCGCCGTCGCGAGCACCGACGACCCCGTCGAGGGCCTGCCGGGCGACCCCGGCGACGAGTGCCTGGAGATGGCGACGGCGTATCTCGACGACGGTCGCCACTTTCTCGAACGAAACGATCCGGTGAATGCCCTCGCGGCGTTTTCGTACGGATACGGCTGGCTCGACGCCGGCGCACGCATCGGCGTGCTTGACGTGCCCCGCGACGACGAGCGATTCACCGTCGAGTGAGGGCCTGCTCCAGAGGGCCCTACATTCCCATGTCGGCGGCTGCGTCGGGAACGGGCAGGGCATCGGGCGCGACCCCGAGGAGTTCGGCGGCATGATCGAGTGCCATCTCGAACCCGTAGTACCGCTCTCGTTCGCGGCTCTCGAATCTGACCGCGATCATCGCGTACCCCGAGGCGTTCTGGGCCAGCGTGACGCTGTCCCCACCGGATCGATAGACCAACCGGCGCTCCTCGTCGTCCACCTCGTACTCGACCTCGACTGGTGGATCGCTCTCGGTCCCCATTCGACCGGTGAGTTGGACGCCGCGAGGAAAGCCCTGTCGCCGTCGACACCGATTAGTGGCGACCGTGCGAACAGCGGCCATGGACGAACCCGACGACAGTGCAGTCGAGGACGGCGTCCCGTCCGAGGGCCCCTTGCCGGATCGTGAACCCCCCGAGCGTGCGACTGCGCCACAGTCGATCGCGACGCCCAGACAGATCGGTACTGGAGCGACGATTGCCGTCGTGCTGACGGTCGCGATCGTGGCCCTCGCGGTTGGTCTCTGAACGAGAGCGTCGAGGATCTCACTGGCCGTACTTCTCGCGGAATTCGACGATCAACTGGCCCATCTTGGCATACCAGTCGTTCAGCGTGCGCTGCATCTCGTCGGCGACCTGGTCCGGATCGGTCGGCCGATAGACGTGGTAATACCCGCCCTGGTCGTAGTTGACCTGCTCTTTGCGGATGAATCCCGCCTTGAGCAACCGCTGAATCGATCGATAGGCCGTCGAGCGCTCGCGGTCGACCCGGTCGGCGACCTCGTCGACCGTCAGCGGGTCGTCACTCTCCGTGAGGACACCGAACACGTCCCGGTCGAGATCCTTGAGGCCGTAGACACACTCCAGAAGCCCCTCACAGGCCATCTCCTGGGAGAGCTGTTCGGCCATCGACGCCGGCATACTCACGCCTAAGGGGACCACTCTCAAAAGGCTTGTGAGAACTGCACACGATTGCGAAATATCCCCACGCGAGAACGGTCACGACCTGCCAACGGACTTCCCCGCGAGCGGGTCTCGCGGATTCGGGTCCCCGAGGGAGACCTCGCCCGCCAATCCCGTTCGATACTGTCCGTGAGGCCGGGCCGGATCCACCCGACACCGGTGGAGTGTCGGCCCGATCCGAGAGATGCCCCCGGACGGACCCGTGGTATTGTGTGAGGTCTTCAAAACTGTTAAGGCATCTCCGGACGAACGGAGGGGTGTAATGAGCGAGACCGACGACATCGATCACATTCGAGAGCAAAAGAAAGAACAACTGATGGGCGAGGAGTCGAGTGCGTCGGCCCAGGAGACGGCCGGTGCTCCGGACGACCCGATCCACGTCGAGGGATCGGATCACCTCGCGGAGATCGTTCAGGAGTACGACACCGTCTTTGCCGATTTCTACGCCGACTGGTGTGGGCCGTGCAAGATGCTCGAACCGATCGCCGAGGACATCGCCGCCGAAACCGACGCCGCCGTCGCCAAGGTCGACGTGGACGCCCACCAGCAACTCGCGGCCCAGTACCGCGTCCAGGGCGTTCCGACGGTCGTCATCTTCGGGCAGGGCGAGGTCGCCGAACAGGTCACGGGCGTCCGGGACAAGGCCCAGTACCTCGATCTGATCGATCGCGCCGGGGCCTGACGGACGGGATCGTTTTCGATCGAGAGATCGGACGACGATCGTGTTCGGACCGTCCAATTCTGGAGTCAGATCGCGAGATACTCCGCGGTCGCGTCCGCGTCTTCGAGGGTCGCGGCGTCGATGAGAACTCGCCGTGACCGACGCCCAGCGCATCCTCACCAATAGGAGCGATGCCATCGACGCGGTGGTCGCGACGAGTGCCGACCCCCCGCTCGGTCGGATCGGCGAGACGATGCCATCTAGACCAGTGTCCCCATCGGTGAGATATTGCGCGATCGAGTCCGTGCGAGACGCCGATTCGTCGTTTGCCGGAGCACCAGACCCCTTGCCGCCGTGACTCCTATCACCGACATGACCGACAGTCACCCACTGTTCGCGGCGCTTTATGACCCGGTGCTGGCGATCGCGGAGCGACTGCTTGTCCGTTCGCACCGACGCGCGCTCGCCGAGGGAATCGAGGGCCCGGTACTCGATCTGGGGACGGGCACCGGCGCGATGCTCCCCGTGCTTGCGGCGGCCGATCCCGGCACGATCCACGCGATCGACCCCGATCCAGCGATGGTCCGGCGGGCCCAGGCCCGGATCGAGCGGGAGGGTCTCGACGTATCGCTCCGGTCGGCCCGGGCCGAGTCGCTGCCCTACGCCGATGACACCTTCGAGACGGTGATCGCCGGGATGGTGCTGTGTACCGTCGACGACATCGAGCAGTCACTCGCCGAGATCGAGCGCGTTCTCTCGCCGGGCGGCGAGTTTCGCCTCCTCGAACACGTCGCCGATACGGGCTGGCGCGGTCGCCTTCAGTCGGCGATCGACCCGCTCTGGACGCGCGTTGCGGCGGGCTGTCACCTCCGCCGGGCGACGGCCGAACGCGTCGCCGAGCGGGCCGGCCTCGACGTGATCGCGATGGAGCGATACCACCTCGGCGTGACGCCGGTCCGCCCGTTTGTCCGGGGGCGCGCCCGCGCGGTCGCCTGAACGTCTGCTTCCGAGCGGCCGGAAACGCCGGTGCGACGCGGCCGTTTCCAAACTGTTTTGACCGCCCATCCGCCACGCTCGGGGTATGACAACTCCCGTCGGCATCGTCGGCGCGACCGGTGCAGTCGGTCAGCGCCTCGTCGAGACGCTCGCTCCCCACCCGGAGTTCGAGATCGCTGCACTGACCGCAAGCGCATCGAGTGCGGGCACGTCCTACCGCGAGGCCGCGAAGTGGCGGATCGGCACGCCGATTCCCGATCACGTCGCCGAAATGACCGTCAGCGAGACCGATCCCGCGGTCGTCCCGGACGACGTGCCGCTGCTCTTCTCGTCGCTGCCCTCGGACGTGGGCGAACGCGTCGAACCCGCATTCGCCGAGGCGGGCTATCTGGTCTCGTCGAACTCCTCGAACTTCCGGACCGATCCCGACGTGCCGCTGACGATCCCCGAGGTCAATCCCGACCACATCGACCTCGTCGAGGTCCAGCGCGACGAGCGTGGGTGGGATGGTGCGATCGTCAAAAATCCCAACTGCTCGACGATCACGATGGTGCCGCCGCTCGCGGCGATCGCCGACGCCGTCGGTCTCGACCGCGTCGACGTCGCGACGCTCCAGGCCGTCTCTGGCGCGGGCTATAGCGGCGTCACCTCGATGGAGATCATCGACAACGCGATCCCCCACATCGGCGGCGAGGAAACGAAAATGGAGACCGAGACCCGGAAACTCCTCGGCGAGTTCGACGGGCACTCCGTCGAATGGCTCGACGCCTCGATCGCGGCGTCGTGCAACCGGATTCCGACACTGGACGGCCATCTCGAAAACGTCTTCGCCGATACGAGCGAGGCTGCGAGCGTCGAGGAGGTTGTCGCGGCGATGGAGGGCTATCCGAGCGCCGATCTCCAGAGTGCACCCGAACAGTTGATCCACGTCTTCGAAGATCCGGATCGCCCACAGCCCCGCCTGGATCGCGACCGCTCCGAAGGTATGGCGATCAGCGTCGGCGGCGTCCAGGCGACCGACATGGGCGTCCAGTTCAACTGTCTCGCCCACAACACCCGCCGCGGCGCGGCCGGTGCGAGCGTTCTCAACGGCGAACTCCTCGCCAGCGACGGGTATCTCTAGCGCCGACGGCCGCAGATCGTCTCCCCACGGCGTGAAGAATCGAAACGGCTCTACGAGGTCGCGTTCTCGATCGCCTGGTCGAGATCGTCGATGATCGCATCGACGGCCTCGATACTGACCGACAACCGGACGAGATCGTCGGTGACGCCGCCGGCCCGTTTTTCCTCGTCGGTCAGTTGCTGGTGGGTCGTACTCGCGGGGTGGATGATCAGCGTCTTCGCGTCGCCGACGTTCGCGAGCAAACTCGCGAGTTCGACCTCGTTACCTGAACGCTCTTCTGAAGTACATTGTTGATGGAACGCTGTTCCGGATGGTCTAAAATCTTCGAGGGCGAGTTCCCCGACCCACCGGGGTCGGGGGTGAAGCCCGACACTCGGCTTAGTGTTCCGTCTCTTCGATATACCGTTCAACCACTTCCTCCGACACTGCGCCCGTCGTCCCCACGTAGTACCCGACCTCCCAGAAACCACCACCCCAGAAATACGACTCCCGAATCTCAGGATACCGCTCCAGCAAGTGTTTGCCCGAGTACGACTTGAACTGTCGAGCGATGTCGGCAGGACTGTGCTTCGGGTCGGACTGAACAAACAGGTGTACGTGGTCGTCCGCTATCTCCACCGCCAGAATCTCGTGCCCGAAGTGGTCGGCAGTCTCCGCAAATAACTCTCGCACATCGTCCTCAACCACTCCGAGAACCGGGTGTCGGTACTTCGGACACCACACGAAGTGATACTTGCAGGAACTAACCGAATGTGCATGACTTCGGTACTCTCCCATCCTAAATCCCTACATTTATGACAGCCTGGAACGACTGTCAAGGTATGGGTGAGGAAGCCACGAAAACCATTCAAACGCGCCTCCACGTAGCGTCTGGTGAACGGTCGTGGCTTCACGACGCCCGCCTCGCCTCACGCGAGATATTCAACGAAACCATCCACCTCAAACAGCAAGGGTACAATCGCACCGAGATACAGCGAGAGGTTGACCGCGACGACTTCTTGCGGAACAACAAGTGTGCAGTCGTCGGCAAAGCCCTCCAAACGTGGGACTCCTCCCAATCGCTCAAAGACTGGTGGGAGAACCAAGACGACCCTGACGGCGGGAAGCCGACGCCACCGAGTCGGACAAATCCGGTGAGTACCCGCTCGTAATGGCACACACGGAGGGTTACCGCCTCACCGTGGAGGACGACACGAATCGCGTCCAGTTCCGTATCAGCCCGAAACCCTACAAGAAGGTGAACGGACACCTGCGCGGCGACCCGGACGCGATGGACGAACTTCGAGACGCCATCACGTCGGATGAGGTGGATGTGGGGCAGGCCGAACTCCTGTACCGCGATGGCGTGTACTACCTACACGTCACGGTCACACGCGAGTTCGACGTGCCCGAACCCGACACCGCCGATACTGTGGTCGGCGTGGACATCAACGAGCGTAACGTCGCTCTCACCGCTCTCGACCGCGAGACGATGCGGACGAAGGGCACGCTCGTCCTTGACTACGGACGGGTCAAGCAGGAACGCCAACGCTACCACACCATCACCACTCGCTGTCAGGAACACGGCAAGACGAGCATCCACCAGAAACTCGGTGACAAGGAAGAGCGGTTCACCGAATGGGTGCTGCACCGTCTCTCTCGTGCTGCCGTGGAGTTCGCGGAGCAGTTCACGAACCCGGACATCGTGTTCGAGGATATGGAAGGTATCCGCGACGAAATCAAGTACGGGACGTATATGAACCGCCGATTGCACAAACTGCCGTTCCACAAGTTCGAGAAGTTCGTCTCGTACAAGGCGACGTGGCGAGAGATTCCGACGGATACAGTGGATGCGTACTATAACTCGAAGACGTGTTCGTGCTGTGGTGAGCGAGGGGATCGTCAGGGACGGCGGTTCCGCTGTACGAACGACGAGTGTGACGTGGTGCAAGACCACGCCGACCGGAATGCGTCGGTGAATATCGCGTGGCGCGAGAAGGCGAAACTCGACGGTAACGAATCGAATTACCGGACTCACAAAACCCAGCCGCAGGTTCGGTTGGTGCGTCTGTCCGGGTCGGGGCGTGTAAGCCGCCCACCCTCATCCCGCTCGCTTGCCGAGCAGGGAGTGCTAGCGCATGGCTGAGGGAACCAACAAAAGCCTCGGGCCACCGCGCCCGAGGCTGTTTACTCCCAGGCGAACGCTCGGTCATTGACGCAGTGGCTAATTCTGAATACCGTTTCCGCCGTTTCAAACGCCGGTTGAATGATCTCGCGGAAATGAAAAAACGATATCAACAACCTGCTTCCCAAGAGCGTACTTCGATTCAATTTCCTGGCTCAGATGCCATAGCGGCCCGATTTGTGTCGACGGGTCAGTGACGGGCCTGCCCTCTGGAGAACGCTATTTTATATAGCTATATGTGATTTATACGGTCCGCTGCGGAGTACTGTCGTCGCCGGTTTCGAGAGCTTCGTGTCTTTCTGTCGATAATTATGCTGGCTCGATCCTGTCCACGGTGACTGCTACCGTCGGGTCGTGATCGAATCCCCGTTTTCTGGCATCAGCGACCCCCTGCACCCGGATTTATTTCCATCGCAGTGCTACCCCAGGTGTGATCGGTCGCGGTCTCGTTCCGATGGACGATTCAGTGCTGGTTCGAAGACCGCTCCCGAATCTTGTCAAGCGGAGTGTGGGCTCCTGCTTTCGAATTCGACTCGATTGAGAGATATCGGGAGTCACGTGGCGACGATCACTGCGGCAGTCGCCGAGAGACACCGAACGCAACGACGAGAAAAAGTCCGTCTCGACGTCTGGCGAACGCCTCGGATCCGGTCATGCGAATGCGTTTTTCGGCCGGAATATCATCACTTTGGTCGAGCAGAGTCGGGGCGCTGGTCGAAATGCGTCACCGACCGATCGGCTTCGCTCGTCGGCTTTCAGACGGCAACGCATTGCTCCAGACCGTGTCGTCCGGGACTGCGGCAGCGGGTGACGCGATCGGAACCTACGAGGGGCGGCGGCCCGCAGTACGCGCGATGGCAGCGGAGGGGGTCAGAGATATCGATTTCGAGTGCCGGCCCGAGAGCGATCAGCACTTCGAGAACGCCCTCGCGAAAGCCCGATCGGGCGATCGGTTGACCGTCGACGACGCGGTCGAACTCCTGACGACAGGGAGCGCCCGCCCGGGGGTCGATCCCGACCGGAAAGAGCGCGTGCTCGAAACCGCGGATCGCCGCCGCGAGGCGATCGTCGGCGACGAGGTGACCTTCGTCGCGAACCTCAACAACAACCTGACGACCGCCTGCGACACGGGCTGTCTGTTCTGTAACTTCAAAGATCCCGCTGCAGCGTTCGAGGCCGATTCGCCGGGCGATCCGCCGGGCTTTACGAAAACCCCGGACGACTCGCGATCAATCGTCGAACGAGCGCTCGATCGCGGGATCTACGAGGTCACGTCCGTTTCGGGCCTGCACCCGGCGCTCGCACTCGACGACGAGCACCGCGAGATCCTCGCGACTGCGGCCGACCCGCCGGAATACCGGCCGCCCGAGGTGTACGCGACCGATCCCGGCACCTATGTTGCCCAGATCGAGGCGATGTCGGTCGGCGACATCCACGTTCACTCGATCACGCCGGAAGAGGCCGCTCATGCCCGTCGCGGAACTACCTGGTCGTATCGCGAGGTGTACGACCGGCTTGCCGAGGTCGGTCTGGACTCGGTGCCCGGGACGGCCGCAGAGATCCTCGTCGACGAGGTTCGCGACGTGATCTGTCCGAACAAGATCGACACACAGGGCTGGATCGATGCGATGGAAGCCGCCGCGGCGGCCGGACTCGATACCACGGCAACGATCATGTACGGCCACGTCGAGAACGAGGCTCACCGCGCCCGTCACCTCCAGCGCGTCCGCGATCTGCAAGACCGGACGGGCGCGATCACCGAGTTCGTCCCGCTGAAGTTCGTCCACGAGAATACCCCACTGTACGAGCGCGGACTGGTCGACGGGGGTCCCGACCCGGTCGAAGACGAACTCCTGATGGCAGTTTCGCGGCTCTTCCTCGACAACATCGACCACCTCCAGTCCTCGTGGGTAAAATACGGCGACGAGCGCGGGTTGACGATGCTGTCCTGTGGTGCCGACGACTTCATGGGGACGATCCTCTCCGAGGAGATCACCAAACGCGCCGGTGGGTCGTTCGGCGAGGCCCGATCGGTCGGAGAGTACGTCGAGATGATCGAGGCGATCGGCCGCCGACCGGTCGAGCGCTCGACCGACTATACCGAACGACGCCGGATCGATCCCGACGATCGACCGCACGGGCCCCAGCTCGGCCCGCGCGCGGACGGGACGCCGCTGGTCGATTAGGGCGCCCCTGGTCGATTAGGGGCGGCCGAGGTCAGGAATCGGTGCGAACGAACCCCTATGGACGGGGGGTGCGAACGCCCGATATGACCGGTATCGACCGATGATCGAACCGGTGTTCGTCGATCTGTTCGGGTCGAACGTGATCGTTCACGCCCTCGTC
>JBDGTN010000123.1:23276-29489 GCA_042216835.1 Halococcoides sp. | reverse complement strand
TTCTCGGGCCATCCGGTGACGATGGCCGCCGGACTCGAAACGCTCCGGTACGCCGCCGAGGAAGGGGTCTGGGATCGGCTGACGGATCTCGGCGACGACCTCCGGGCGGGCCTGACCGACATCGTCGCCGAGCGCGCGCCCGAGTACACCGTCGTCGGGCGCGACTCGACGTTCAAGGTGATCTTCACGCGCGACGGAGCGGCGACGGCGACCGGCGAGGACACCTGCACTGCGGGCTGTCGCCAGCGGCAGGCCTGTCCGCGATACGGGTCGTGCCCGACGACCGGGGCCGATGTCGAGCGCGCGGACACCCAGCGCTGGGAGCGACTGTTCTGGCCGGCGATGCTCGAGGAGGGCGTGTTCCTCACCCCCAACCAGTACGAGTCGCAGTTCCTCTCGGCGGCCCACACCGAGTCGGACATCGAAGCGTTACTGGACGCCTATCGAGAAGCGCTGTAACCATCCGGGAAGCGCTCTCCCCATCGACTCCGCTGGCCGAGTACTCGACCGTGACGAGAGTGATCGTCAATAACAGCGATCGATCGGGAGGATCGATCCGATCGAGAGCCGATCAGGTCGAGGCCGGTTCGTCGCTCGGGTCGGCGGGGGCTGGCTCGTCTGGAGCCGTCGTCTCCGTGGCACTCGAATCACCGAACAGATACGAATCGAGTTGCCCGGAGGCGATCGATGTCGCGAGCGCGAACACCGCCAACCCGATCGCAAACAGAGCGATGCCGATGATCACCCGGGACGTGGCCATGATCGTGCTGACGCCAGCGACGATGCTCAAAAAGCCGGCTGCCATCGCGATGGCAAAGAGCACCGACCGGCGTTCGTCGCCGTCCTCGAACCACTCGACCGTGGCACTCGTTTCCATACCGCCCGATACGGAATATGTGTACTAATAATTCACGGAAAAATTCACCAACGATTCGGAGAATCGGAGATTCGGCGCGGCTGCGGTGGCCCTCGCCGGAGAGGCCACTCGCCAGTACGGGTGGCTCCACGCCGCTACTGAAACCCGGCGGCGAGGACGGTTCCACGGCCAGCGAGCCAGGTACGCGGTCCCGCCGGGAGGTCAGCAGTGGCGGTCCCAGTCGATCCAGTCGCGTTCCCAGCCGGGCCGGCGGCGTCGCTGGGCGAACTCCCGATCCTCCCGGCGCGTTCGATTGGATTCGACGGTGTCGGCTCGTTCGCCCTCGACGAGCATCGGCCGGACGGCGATCGGACCGGATCGATCGACGACCGATCCCGTCGAGTCGACGACGACCAGCGTGGGATCGGTCGTGCCTTCGGGCATGACGAGTCGGCCACCCGGGGCGAGCTGGTCGAGCAGCGCGGCGGGCGGCCCGACGGCGGCGGCTTCGAGCAAAATCCGGTCGTAGGGAGCATACGCGGGCAGGCCCTCGCTTCCCGACCGGCAGTCCACCAGCACGTTGCCATAGCCCGCATCGGCGAGGTTCGACCGGGCGGTCCCGACGACCCGGCGGTCGATGTCGACGGCCTGGACCGTCGTCGGATCGGCCAGTTCCGCACACACCGCGGCGGTATAGCCGACGCCCACGCCGACGACGAGTACGCGCGCGGCGTCCGCTCCGACCCGGTCGACGCTCCGGTCGCGTTCGCGCTCGCCGGCCGACGCCGTCGCGTCGACATCGAGCGCCTCGATCAGGCGTGCGACGGTACTGGGTGCGAACACGCGCGTCCCGAGGTGATCGAACGCTCGGTCGGCGTACGCGCGTGCGTCCTCCGGAAGAAACGCCTCGCGAGGCACGGCCCGCATCGCCAGCGAGACCGCCTCGCTCGACACACAGCCTTTGGCCTCGTGTTCGAGGCCATCGACCATGTCCTCTCGCTGGGCCGCCAGGTCCATACCCGATATCGGAGCCGATCGACTATCAACGGATCGCTCCTCGGGAGCGACTGGAACCGGCCGGCCCGAATCGGAGGTGCATCGCCGATACTGGCCTACGGGTCGGGTGCCTCGCGAAGCGACGCCTGCAGCCGTTCGCGAGCGCGGTCAGCCGCGACGCGCTCGCGGTCGACCAGCCCCCACTGGAGGCGTCGCCGGTCGACCGGGTCGAGCGCCGACCGCGCGACCGCGGCCTCGCGGCGCCGCGAATAGTCCGCCTCGAACGCCAGGCCACGGACGCGCTGAAGCGCCCCCAGCGTCGCCTCCGTGGCGAATTCGTCGATCACAGCGATCAGTTCCCGGGTGCGATAGCGCAGTTCACCGGCCGGCGGTGGTGGCCACTCGATGGTGAGCGGATCGGCGTCGATCCGCCGCAGATAGCCGCGATGAGTCGCGACCGATCGCTTGAATGTGTCGGCATCCTCGACGTAGTGGTCGAGTTTCGATCGGGAGTACTCCGCGTACTGTCGAAGCTGGGCGAGCGATTCGGTGCCGACGGGATTCGAATCGACGTACTGGATCAGGTCCTCTGGCGGTGGCCGGTACGCGACCAGTGGATACCAGCGCACCCCCTGGAGCCACTCCAGCAGCCGTCGGACGGTCGCCGTCCGCCGAAACGTCTCGAAGTCCGCCTCGATCCGGCGATTGTAGTCGGCGACCGGGCGGGCGAGTGCGGTCACGTCGGCCGACAGATCGGCGTCGGAATGCGCGAGCAGGGTCTCGCAGGTCTCGATCCGCCCGCGGAGGTCCTCGACCGCACGCTCGATGGCCCACCGTCGGCGGCGCACCCTGTCGATCGCAGCCGACCGCTCTTCGAGGACGGTCACGCGGTCGGCAATCTCCGCGAGCGTCTTGCGAGCGTCCGCGAGATCGTCGTCGGTCAGGCGACGCTGGTGAAGACGCTCGTCGATAGACTCGAAGGCCGCCCGCTCGGGGAGGTCGTCGTCGAGGTCGGACACGAACGACGCGAGCTCCTCCTGAAAGGCCAGATAGGCCTCGAAATCGCCGTCGCCGAACGCAGTGTCCTCGTACCGATCGAGCATCGCGTCGAGGTCTTCGGTGGCCTCGGCGAGTGCCTGGAGGTCGCCATCGGCCGACCGGATGCGCTCGCGAGCATCGCGGAGGTCCTCGACCGACCGGTCGAGGCTGGCGATGAGTGCCGCCGCGCGGGCCAAGTGGGGGGATCGTCCTGGGTCGACCATCTATTCTTCGATCATGGCGTCTCGTACACGTCGTCTGGATCGAACACCTGTTCGCCGACGACCTCGCCATCGATCCGGCGGTGAAAACACGACGCGTAGCCGGTGTGACAGGCCCCGCCCTCCTGGTCGACCAGGTAGAGCAGCGCGTCGCCATCGCAATCGACGCGGATGTCCTCGACGTGCTGGACGTGTCCGCTGGTTTCGCCCTTTTGCCAGAGCGCGTCCCGACTCCGCGAGTAGTAGTGGGCGAGTCCGGTCTCGCGCGTCCGTTCGAGGGCCTCGCGAGTCACGAACGCGAGCATGAGTACCTGCCCAGTCTCGGCGTCCTGGGCGACTGCAGGGAGATACTCGGCCTCGTCGAAGGCCAGATCGACCCCGTCGCTCATGGACGCGTTCGGGCGAGCGGCATCATAGCTCTTGTGCGATCGGTCGCAGACGGTCCCGGACCACCTCGCCCCACGGGATCGGAGCACCACGCTCCCGACCGCAGACCAGTCAGCGCCCAGGTCTCAAACCAGTCCCGTCGCCGTCAACCCCCACACGAGGACATCACCCGCGACGAGGCTGACGATCAGGCCGACGACCATCGGCACGAGAAACGGAATGCCCGGCGACACCCAGACGGTCTCCCGGTCGGACTCGGTGAGAACATCGAGTGCGCCCCGGAGTTGTTCGGGACTCGTCCCGTACGCCGCTCCCGCGTCCGCGAGGAACGTTCGGGCTCCCCAGGGATCGAGAGGCTCGTCGATGGCCGCCGGTGCAGGGGTGGCCGACGCCCGGTCGTCGCCCGCGGCGGGATCGGGACCGGGGCGACCGTCGGTCGAACGGTCCGCTCCCGCGGCGGATGGCGACTCGCGGCCACCGTCGGTCCGGACCGCGCCGTCGCCCGGATCGTTCGGGTCGGCGGGCAGACTCGCCGGGCGGCGCGCCGACTCGGGGTCGGCCCGGAGCGTCGCGAGGTCGGTGCCGCGCCACGCGAGATACATCCGGACGGCATCGATGTCACACCCCGACCGGGTGACACCGTCGGGTGTTTCGAGCAGGCGACCGTGGGTCCGGGGGATCGCTGCGACGGCGACCGGCCGGCCGACGGCCATCAGCCAGGAGCGGCGACCGGCGAGGGCGTTCCGGACCGCCAGCGTGACCGGATACGCCACCCCCGCGAGGACCGTGTTCGCGAGGATCGTCAGCGCAAAGAGACCCGCCATCGGCGTGAACAGCGGCAGCGACAGGGCGGCAGGAAGCGCGTCGAACGCCGACATCGAGGGCACGACGATGCCGTAGTACGGATAGGTGGGAAAGAGCACCGCGAGCGTCATCAGCGCCTTCGCGTCGGCCCCGCCGAACGCTCCGAGGAGCCAGAATCCCATCGCGAGGGGGACGACCAGTCCGATACTCAACACGACCCGGACGACAAAGAGTGCCGCGCCGGGTGTCGGTGTGGCCCCGAGATAGGTGGTGGCGTCCCAGACCAGCACGACGATCCCCAGCGCGAGAAGCGGGTACCAGACGGCATTCGGAACGCGTCGCGTTCGGATGTCCTTCCATGCAGCCCATCCGAGAACCGGCACGGCGACCAATCGCAGGAGATCCGGCGCAGACGCGTCGATCACGGTCGTGATTGACGTGGCCGACAGTAAGCGGTTTCGGTGCTTCCGGCCGACAGTGGCAGCGCTCGATCGATTCGGCTACGGGTGGCGACCGGGACTATCGGGAGGATCCGCCCGACAGCCTGGGCCCGGGACCAGCAGTTTCAACTCCGAGGCCCTCACCGTACTGGGTATGCAGCTTCGTCCGGCCGGCTGGCAAGTCCTCTGTGGTGCCGTCGTGCTGGCCGTCGCGGGCATCGTGACCGCGCGGCCGCTCGCCATCGTCGGAGCGGGCGGCATCGCCGGCCTGGGGCTGGGCCTCCAGGCGATCGCCCTCCGAGCGGCCCGTCGCGTCCGCGACGGGATTCGAATCGCCATCGACCCCGAGCGCGTCCGGACCACGGCGGGATCGACCGCCGAGTGTACCCTGGAGGTGTCGATCCCTCGACCGCCCGCCGTCGACCTCGAAATCGCGATCGAGACGCCGCCGGGACTGGACTGTAAGCCCTCGACAGTGTCCCTCCCCGCGGGCCGGACGACCGTCGAGACGACGCTCCGATTCGGCGCCCCCGAGGCCGGGTCCTACGCCGTCGAACGGGCGCAGATTACGGTCGCCGATCCGATGGACAGCGTCGCAATCACGTTCGACCGCCCGATGGAGGGAGCGGTCGCGGTCCGTGCCGCCGACGCCACGACGCTGGCGCGAGACCACGGATCGGGTCGGGCCGGTGACTCCGAAACGGGCGATCGGGACGGTATCGAACCCGGCCGAGTCCGGCCGTACGTCCACGGCGACCCCGTCTCGCGGATCGACTGGAAGACCAGTGCGCGCCACGACGACCGATTCGTCCGCGATCCCGTCACTCGACGGGGGCAACCCCTCGAAATCGTCCTCGACCGGCGGATCGTCCCCGGCGACGAGGCGTCGTTTCGCCAGCGCCGCGACGCGGCCCTCGAACTGATCGCGGGCGCGACCGGAGAGACCGACCGCGTGACGGTTCGACTCGTCGGCGCATCCGGCCCCACGCCGGCCGGAACCCACCGGCCCGCCGACGCCCGGACGACGGTGCGGCGCACCCGACCGGTCGAGCGGTCGGACTGGCCGAGGACGCCCGGCCGACCGATCGCCGACCGGCCGTACCGGCCGACCGGCGACGATGGCTTCGACCGCGCACTGGCACCGTTCGCGGCGATCGATCACATCGACGATCCGCTCGACGACGCGATCGCATCGATCGCGACCGCGGCCGACGAGCACCGGATCGTCATCCTCACCGACGACGTGGACTCGCCTGCGGTGCGCCGGGCCGCCCGGGTCGCCGACGAACGGGGCCACCCCACGCTGGTCGTGCTCTCGGCAGTCAGCGACGACGATCGGCTCCGGGCGGATCTCGATCGGCGGTCGAACGTGCGCGCGCTGTGGGTGTCGGCAGTCGAGGATCTGAACGCCGTTCGGCAGGTGATTCGATGATCGGGCCGGCCGATCGACTGATCGATCGCGGACATCGAC
>JBDGTN010000123.1:21853-23176 GCA_042216835.1 Halococcoides sp. | reverse complement strand
ATCGACTGATCGATCGCGGACATCGACACCTCAGTCACGGAGGTCGACTCGTCGGTCGAATCGGTTCGAGACGCGACGCGATCGGCCACCGCGAGGTGATCGCGGGCACACTGGTCATCGCTGGCCTGGCGATCGTCGCGGCCGGATCGATCGCGACCGCACGATTCAGTGGCGCGGAATCGACGCGATTGCTGCTGGCCGTCGGCGGGGCGACGGTGCTCGTGGCGGCACTCTGGATCGTCGGTCAGGGCCTGATCGGCGTCGCCGTCGCCCAGATGGTGGTCGTCGCCGCCGATCCGACCGCACTCGCCCGGATCGCTGTACTCGAAGCGGGCGTCGCACTCGTCGGTATCGGGACGCTCGCCCGCGGCGGTCTCGGGTGGCGATCGACGACCGCGGCACTCGCGGCGGCACTCATCGCTGGCGTGGCGGTCGGGGCCAGTCTGCAGATCGCGGACCCCCCGGTCGTCACGGTGGCGGCCGGCCTTGGCGGAGGTCTCGTCGCGGGGCTGATGTATCGCCTCTCGCGTGTCACGATCGAGGGTGATCCGTCGTGAGCGAGGATCGCGGCACCGACCGGCTCGTCACTGCCGGATTCGTCGTCCTCGCCGTGATCGCCGCGGGGGCCGCCGCCATCCTGCCCGGGAGTCGGTCGGTACTGATCGCACTCGCCGGGACGGCCGCGTTCGGGGCGCTGTTGACCCGGGTCGTGGCCCAGACGCCCGGCCATCCCGACCTGGTCGCCGCGGGCCTCCACGACGCCCACGCCAGTACAGTCGAACGTCTCGCGGTCGAACTCGGCCTGTCGGGACAACCGGTGTACGTCCCCGTCCGGACCGGCGTTCGACTGTACCTCCCCGTCGTCGACGGACCGATCCCGTCCGGAGCGGCGTGTGCTGACGCGCTGGTGACCGACGAGACACGCGGGATGACGGTCGAACCCACGGGCTCGGCCCTGCTCGCCCGCATCCGGCCCGCCCAATCGCCAGAAACGACCGACGAGCGCATTCGCCGTCTGACCGAGGCGGTCGTCGACCGATTCGAACTCGCGGCCGCGATCGAGGTCACACGCGAGGACGACCGCGTGGAATTCGACATCGAGGATCCGACGATCGAGGATCTCGACCGACTCGACCACCCGATCGCCTCGACGCTTGCTGTCGGTCTCGCCGAACACCGCGACACCCCCGTGCGTGTGCGGGTCGACGATCGCACCGTGATCTGTTCGTTCGAGGAGTGACCTCCGACGATCGGCGGATGCTGACGGCAGCGCGCCCGCGCACGCCCTTTCGCCACCGACCCACACGTCGTCCCATTCTCTCG
>JBDGTN010000123.1:0-21753 GCA_042216835.1 Halococcoides sp. | reverse complement strand
CGTCGTCCCATTCTCTCGTCGCCGACCCACACAGTGTGTCGACCGTCGTTCGCCAATACAAATCGTCCACCGTCGACGACCCACGACTGGCATCGACCCACAGGACTCCCTGCCTTCGACCGCCCCTGTATCGACCGGTAGATTCTAACGCCGAGTCTCCGTACGTGCCGCCGTGTCCTCGAACCGTCGGGTCCGATTCGTGACCGGCGTCGTGGGCTGGACAGCGGCGCTGCTGGTCGTCCTCGTCGCGCTCGACGCCTACTCACCGGAGCTCTTCTTTGTCGTTTCTTTGATTGGACTGCTCGTCGTGACCGAACTCACCGCGCCGGTCGTCGTGGTGCCGCCGTGGCGTCGGCGGGTCCGCTGGCTGGTCGTCGCCGGGCTGGTGGTGTTCGGTGCGGTCGTGATCCGCCGGGTGCTCCTCATCCTGGAGGGATCGCTGTGATCGACCGGTGGCTACAGGTCGCAGTCCTGGTCGTCGCGCTCGCTCTCGGAGCGACGCTCGTGGCCACGACGACGACCTCGTCGGCGACGTTCGACCCCTACAACTCCGGCTGGAACGGGACGAGCGAGTTTCGCGCGCTGGCGGCCGACCACGGCCAGGCCACCCTCATCACCGAGGGGACATACACTCGCCTCGACCCCGACCGATCGGTCGTCGTGGTTCTCGCGCCGACCGAAGCGTACTACGCCCGGAGCGGTCGCGCCCTCCAGTCATACCTGAACCAGGGTGGGACGGTCGTCGTCGCGGGCGACCGCGGCCGACCGGCCGACTGGCTCGTCCAGAACCTCACGGACTATCGCCTGAACCGGACGCCAGTCCGCGATCTCGCCTCGTATACGAAGGGGCCGGCGCTCCCGCTGGTTCACCCCCCGGCGGACCGGCCGATCGACGGCGTCGAGAGCGTCGCCACGAATCTGCCGGCCTCGATCGAGAACGTCCCTCCGGAGAAGCGGATGCTCGTCACCTCGGCGACGGCCTATCGCGACGCCGACGGTGACGCACACCCCGACGACAGCGAACCGCTCGGGCCGTTCACCGTCGCCGCGAGCCAGTCGGTCGGCGACGGCCGGGTGATCGTCCTCGCCGATCCGAGCGTCGTGATCGATAGCATGATCGATCGGGCCGACAACCGGGCGTTCGTCACGACGCTGTTCGGCGACGCCGACCGGATCTATCTCGATCGAAGCCACGTCACCGCGCCACAGCCACCGCTGTACGGCGCCATCGATACACTCCGATCGAATCCGGCAGCCCAGATCGGTGTCTTCGCCGTGATCGCCGTCAGCCTGGCGGGGATCGGTGGGTGGATCAGCCGACGGTGACTGCCGTCCCGACGCCGTGGGACGGTCCCGGGCAGTGCCGACCGGGAGACGATTGCTATCGGCGGAATAGAACAATACGGTCGAGAGCAGAAAATGAGCGTCGGTCGGTCGACAGCAGAGACGGCATATCGGCCGATGCAGACACAGATTAGCGACCGAGCAACCACCGGAGCGCGCGTCGATGAGCGCGGACGGCCGACCTGTCGGCCGGGTCGAGAGCGTAGACTTCGCGTTCGTAGGCCCGTGCGATGGCCGCGACGACGGCCGCCCGACGGTCGGACAGTTCCGATCGAGCGCGACGCGCGGTCTCGCGAGGCGTCAATGCCGGATTCCCGCCGGGCACGGCGTCGCGGGCAGTGCGATAGAGACCGGGCAACGCGTGTGGCGCGACGGCCCCGCCGTCGGGCGTCGTATCGCCGGACGCGACGCCCGTCGATGGCGATCGGTCCCGTGATCGGACCCAGACCGCTCCGAAAATTATAATAATACCGACGAAGGCAACGGCGGGGAGCCACCAGTCACGGGGTGTCAGTGGCGGGAGAGCGCCGCCGGTCGATCCGAGAGAGAGCGTCGTTCGATTCGGGCCGAGTGTCGCCACCGCTGGCTCGAATGCGACGGTGACGGATCCACTCGCCGTCCCGATGGCGACCGAAAACTGGCCGCGGGCGTCGGTCTTGACCGTCCGATCGATCGCACCCGACAGCGCGAGTCGACGGTCCGGCAGGGCGCGGCCGTCGGCGGTCACCAGTCGGCCACGAATGCGCGTTCCATTCCTGTGGGCGACGATGCGGGTCGGCGTGCGCTCGACCGCGAGGGTCGCGGTGGCCGTTCCGGGCGCGAGCGCGCGGCCGGCGGTCATCATCGCCACTCGCAACTCGTGGTCGCCGGGGTCGATACCCGCCGGGAGGCGACCGGAGAGTGTCGCCGACCCGTTCGCCGCGGTCGTCGCCGTCGCCACCACCCGTCCGTCGACGCGCATCCGGAGCGTCGCGTTGCCGACCGGACCCCCCGCGACGGTCACGGTCGCCGGCACCGTCACGGGATCGCGATACGTTGCCGTGCCGGGATCGCCGAGTGCGATCGTCGGGGCGGCCGATCGAATCTCGACCGACAGCGTCGCCGCACTCCGGCCATATCGCGTCCCGGGGTCCGGTCGGAAGGTCAACGTCCGATTGCGATCGCCCGTCCGGGCCCACAGCGGTCGATAGCGCAGGTCGACGATCGACCCGTTCCAGTCGCGCACCTCGACCGGTCGGCCGTCGAGGCGGAAGGTGCCGCTCCCGGGCGGGACCGGGCCCGCTGGCCCGCGAAGGCGGACCGCCGCGTCGAGAGGGTCGGTCGGTGACGCGCGCCGATCGGCCGCGACGACCGAGAGGTGCGTCTGGCGAACGACCCGGTCGAGAACCGACCCGATCCGTTCGGTCGCCGTGTCGGCCGCTCGATCGAGTCGGTCGGCGGCGCGATCGGTCTCGACGCCGGTTCGGTCCAGCGCCTGGTAATCCGACCGGACGGCCGCGTGCTGGGTCGCCAGCGTTCGATTGAGCCGCTGGATGCGCCGCAACGACCGCTGGGCCGCCGTCTCGTTGCCATGCTTTTGAGCCCGGCGATATGCGCGGGTCGCCTTTCGCAGTCGCTGGCCGGTCTCGGCCAGGCGGCGCTGATCGATGCGAGTGCGGTTGAGCGCCCTCGCGACCGTTGCATTGTCGACCAGTGAGCGATAGCGCCGGAGATCGCGCCTGAAGTCGTTTCCGAGTGTCGCCTTCGCCGCCTCGAAGTCGCCCCGTTCGAGCGCCGCGCTACTGTTCGCGAGTTGTGCGCGCATCGATGCGAGAAGACGCTGTGAGAGCACACCCCGATCGGCGGAGTCACCAGCGGCGTCGGGCGGGACGTGATGGGTCCCATTCCAGTCGGTCGTGTTGGTGCCGTCGCTCGTCGCGGCCCCGACCGCCGGCGCGACCACGACAGCGAGCAGACAGATCCCCACGACCGCCACCCTCGGTCGCACACGCCCCTGTACACGATCGATGGATTTGAGCGTTTGGTGCTCGCCCCCTACACTAATTTGGCCCCGGGCCATATGAAAAATAATGACCGTCGCATCGACCGCCGAGCGCATCCACGAGGAGATTTCCCGGGTAATCGTCGGACAGGACGACGCCATCGACCTGTTGACGATCGCCTTACTCGCCCGGGGGCACGTCCTTCTGGAGGGGATTCCCGGGGTCGCCAAGACCACGCTCGCGGAGACGTTCGCGGCGGCGAGCGGCCTCGACCGGTCCCGAATTCAGCTCACGCCCGATCTCATCCCGGCAGACATCACCGGGACGACGATCTTTCGTGAGGACACCCAGACCTTCGAATTTCAGCACGGACCGGTGTTCGCGAATCTCGTGATCGCCGACGAGATCAATCGCGCGACGCCGAATGCCCAGGCGGCACTGCTCGAAGCCATGCAGGAGCGATCGGTGACTGTCGACGGGACCGCTCACGACCTGCCACGACCGTTCATGGTCGTCGCCACGCAGAACCTGATCGAACTCGAGGGGACGTACGAACTCCCGCGTGCCCAGCGCGACCGGTTTCTCTTCGAGGTCCAGATGGGGACACCACCAGGCGACCAGGAGCGAGCGATGCTCGATCGATTCGACGACCGCCCCGAACTCGGGTCGGGTGCCATCGAGAGCGTCGTGAGCCCCGAACGGGTCGCCGATATGCGGGCTGCAGTCGACGACGTGATCGTCTCGCCCGCGATCAAATCGTATCTCGTCGACCTCGCGGCCGCCACGCGCGACAACCCCGATCTCTCGATCGGACTCTCACCGCGAGCCGCCCTCCAGTGGCTCTGGGCGACCAAGGCGCGCGCAACGATCGAGGGACGAGAATACGTTCTCCCCGACGACGTGAAAGCGCTGGCGGCGCCGATCGCCCGGCACCGATTGCACCTCGATCGGGATGCCGCCCTCGCCGACAGATCGGTCGATCAGGTCATCGACGACCTGCTCGATTCGGTCCCCACACCCGACCCCGAGGGGACCGAGGTCTCCGCAGAGACGACCGACGACGCCGAGTGAGGAGATCCCACGACACGCTTGCTGTTGGACGAAATTCCGACCGTCAGGCCGTCTCGACCCGATCGCGGATCATGTCGCGCAACTCGTCAGAATCGTCGATCGAGGACATCTCCGATTCCTCGAGCAGTGCGGTCCCTTCGACGGAATCACGCGGCGCTTTCTCGACGACGTAGACGGACCGGGTGCGCGTGACGCGGCCGACCGAGGACATGATCCGGGCGCGTTTTTCGGCGGCTTCGGTCAGCGTCGAGTGGCCCGTCAGGAGTCGGTCGTGGGCGTGGTCGTCCTCGCTGACGGTCTCGAAAGGCGCCCGTTCGGTGACGTGGACATCGAAGCCCACCCGCGTGAGCACCGACACGACCGGTTCGTCCTCCGGATCGGGGGCCGGATCGTCGGGCGACTCCTCCTCGATGTCGTCTGCGCCGTCGAGTACCGTTACCGGCGAGGTGAGTGGCTCCGTGAAGAGGTCTTCCAGTTTCGTGGCGACCTCGACGGAGGCGTCCATGCCGTTCTCGTACTTCGAGACCGTTCGACGGGAGACGCCGAGTTCGTTCGCGAGGCGACCGAGTGACCAGCCGCGCTCCTCGCGGGCATCTGCCAGCACATCGCTGTCGATGTTGACGTACAGACCGCCAGGTGCGGCGTAGATCAGCGGAGGGACCTCTTCGACGAAGTAGTCCATCGCCGTGTCCGGGCTGAGCACGGGCACCCCGTGCCGGAAGTACACCACGCCCGGCTTGAGGTCCTCGTCGCGCGTCCGGAGTCCGATGACCATCGGCGTCGCCTCGAGGAACTCCCCCAGGCGGCGCATCTCGATGCCCGTCCGACCGTCGAAGGCATCGATGTTCCCCAGGATCTTCACGAGGGTGGTATCCTCGCCGCGACGGGCCGCAACGTCGAAACTCTTCGGTCGGATCGCACACCGGTCGCTCACGAGAAAGCCCGCGTCCTCGAGCATTGCGGTGACGTTTTCGACCAGCGCCGACCGTGACATCGTTTAATAGTGATCGTTCATCGCATAAATGCGTTCCGCCGTCTCAGCGTGGCTGACAGGCCACTTCGGCGACACGCCGGTTCGCGCCTGGAACTCGAGGAGACGATTGGCACTCGCCGTGCCGATCCAAGGGCTCAACTCGCGGCTGTGCGTAGCCCCGTGCGTGACACTCGTCGGCCTCGACGACACGGATTCCCGCGAAGAGGGGATGTGTACGACCTACGTCGCGGCCCGCATCGCCGATTCGCTCGCCGATCGGGGCTGGTCCGTCGAGCGGTCTCTGCTCCGGTTGAACCCCGCCGTCGAGTACAAGACCCGGGGGAATGCAGCACTGGCCGTCGAAACCGACGCTCAACGCGATGTCGCTCGCGAGGTCGCCCGCGACCACCTCGATCTCGCCGCCGACGGTCCCCGGACCGATCCGGGGCTGGTCGTGGCCGACACGACCGACGACGAGATAGCGGCGTTCGCCCGGCAGGCGATCCGGGACTACTGCTCGCCCGATCGGGCCGAGCGCCTCGCGCGCGAGCGCGGGTGGGATGTTCTCGCCGCGGGCCGGGGCATCGTCGGGGCGGTCGCCGCGGTCGGTGCGCCCCGGGTCGCGACCCCGACCGTCGAGTGCATCTCCTATCGCGAACCAGCGCGGCGCGGGTCCGAGCGGTCGGTGAACCGCGACTCGGTGTTTGCGGCGGCCGACCGGGGGTACCCCGACGCGTGGGACACCGTCGACCGGACGGCCGAACGGGCCGTCTGTATTCCCCGGACGCCAGGCCCGATTCTCCACGGAATCCGTGGCGACGACCGCGACACCGTCGAACGGGTCGCTCGCGCCATCGAGTCCGAACCCGTCGAACGGCGGGCGACCGTCCGGACGAATCAGGGGACCGACGCCCACCTCCGCGAGGGCACAGTCGACGCCATCGAAGACGGCTACAGTTACCGCGTGACGGGCCGGATCGTCGCGGCGCCCGAGACGCGCGAGGGCGGGCACGTGTTCGCGACGCTCGGAGCGGAGTCGGGAACGGCCACACCCGGAGCGGAGTCGGGAACCGCCGTCGACGCCCGCCCGGACGGGGGCGACGGTCGACAGTCATCCGGCAGTGGGCTGGACCTGGTCGCGTTCGAGCCGACCGGGCGGTTCCGCGACCGGGTGCGAGCGCTCCGGGTGGGCGATCGGGTGACCGTCTGTGGCGAGGTGAGCGAGGGCACACTCAAACTCGAAAAATTCGCCGTCCGAGAGCTTCGCCGGACCGAGCGCACGACGCCGGACTGCCCCGACTGCGGGCGATCGATGACAAGCGCTGGCCGGTCGGCAGGGTACCGGTGTCGCGATTGTTCGACACACGCACCGGGGCGTGTCGAGCGACCGATCGAGCGCGATCTGGAGAGAGGATGGTACGAGGTGCCCCCACTGGCGCGTCGCCACATCGCGAAGCCACTCGTCCGGGGCGGCTTCGATGCGCCAATCCACCCAGAACGGTGAGTCGCGACGAAGTGAAAACGGGTCGAACAGGGGCTGAAACGGGCCGGATGGGAATTGAACCCATGACCGTCTGGTCTCTTCCGCCGGCGGCGGGTCGACCCACCACGGACGGTAAAAGCCAGACGCTCTGCCTGACTGAGCTACCGGCCCTCATATGGAGATAGCGGCGTCGTTGTTAATGGGTTTCGGTCGGGTGGCGCTCGAAGTACTCTTCGAGCGCGGTCGCGACCAGCTCGCGCGGACTCGAATCGTCGAGGGCGGCCTGCCGGCGGAGGCGACTGTACACCTCGACCGGCAGGGAGAGATCGATCCGTCCGAGATCGACGCCTGCCGTGGCGAGCGCCTCGCCGGCAGGTGTGCCCTTCGCGATCGATCCCGCGACCGATCGAACCTCGCGCACCGTCAGATCGTGATCGAGAATCGCCCACGCCAGCAGGAGGCGATCGGTCCCGCCGACGCGTGCGACGTGTTTGGCCGCCGTCGGGGCGATGTCGCCACTGGCGACGTGGCGCCGGATCGACCGGGGAAGGTCGTGGACGCGCGCCCACTTCCGGACGAACGAAATGGACACCGACTCGCCCGCCCGCTCGGCTGCCGCGGTGTAGGAGCCTTCCCCACGAACGAGTGCCGCACACGCCGCCGCCCCGCGAAGCATGTATACGGTGTCGTCGTCCGGATCGCCGCTGGCAAACGAGCGAACGGTTTCGGCGGCCCGAGCGAGGCTATCGGGATCGTCGGGATCGAACGCCACGGCGCTCGACTCGTCCTGACCGGTCAGGTCGGGGTTGCCGCGGATGACCGGACGACCGACGGGCGACTGTCTCCGGGAGGGCAGATCCTGATCGGGGCGATCGGTCATTGCGGGGGGTTCGGGAGTGCGCCCCAAAAGCGATTCGTCACTCACACCCGGACAGAATGCGATGCCGGTCGACCCGATCGCGAAGTCGACCATCCCTCCGAGCGTGGCGGTCGACCGTCAATCCGAGGCCGACTCGCGGTTCTCGGAGAGGTGCTCCCAGACTTCCGCACATCCACACCCGTCATCGACATCGTCGAGGTGACTATCGGGGCGCTCGTCACTCGCGTCACTCATCGGCGATCCCTCCGTGATCGGCGACCGAATGCCGATCTGATCGTCACAGTACTCATCGATCACCCGTTCGAGAGTCCCGACCATAAGGCCGCGCGCTCACGTAATCCTGGCCCGTTCTCCCGCCATTCGGCAATCGCTTCCGATTCCGGTGACGACACTGGTCTCGTGGCGTTCGGTCGCTCGAACGGTCCCGTCGCTGACGGGTCGAAAAGCATGAAAAACGGGAGAGGGTGGGGTGGGGGTGGGGGTGGGGTGGGGGGTGGGGGGGAATCGTATGGCACCGGGCTGACCGATGCCACATTGTATACCAGTTACTCGATTGTATTTAACTGTATCGGTGTGATTATCGCCGGTGAAATTTGAAGGTGCCTGACCCATCCGGTCTGGGGCCCGCGCCGTCGGTCGGATCGTTCAGGTACCGTCCATCGACTTTCGCATCCGGACGACAGGCAGGGCGACGTTCCCGAACGGTCTGGTCGTCTGCTCGAACGGTTCGTAGCCAAGTTTCGCGTAGAATTCCGCGGCGTTCAGTGAGGCCGAGACGGTAATTTCGTCGAGTCCAGCGACCGAGGCCGTCGTTTCGAGGACGCCGACGAGTTGGCGACCGATGCCCGATCGGTCGCTCTCGGGATCGACGAAGACGGCATCGATCGTCCCGGTCGCACGATTGAGAACGGCGTATCCGGCGACACCGTCGTCGGTCTCGGCGACCCGGACCTCGTACTCCTCGGCAGACAGTGCCTCGTCGAACGCATCGAGATCCCGGCCATCGGGGGCCCACGCCGCGAGTTGCGAGGGATCGTACCGATCGTGGTCGATCGAGACGATCGCATCGCGCTTGCAGACCAGCAGGTCGGCCGCATCCGCCGGTCGTGCAGCGCGAATCCGGACGTCGGGCACGCATCACACCTTCGATATCACCGTTGAAGACACTCACGCCGAGATTATTGGGACCGATAAAGTCACACAGGCGCAACGCTGCAGCGGAAGATCGGGACCTTTGTGGCCACGAGGCTGAAAGCGATCGCATGCTCGTTGCATTCGACTTCGATGGGACGCTATCGGACTCGGAGATGGTCGTCGAACTCGCCGACAGACAGGGTCGGGCCGACGAGGTGGCGGATATCACTCGGCGCGCGATGAACGACGAGATCGCCTACGCCGAGAGCCTCCGCCAGCGGTGTGCAGTGCTGGAGGGGCTCGATCTGGCGACCGCCGAGGCAGTCTTCGAGGATGTTCGCCTCCGGCCGGGGACCGCGGACGTGCTCGCCGACCTCGCGGGGGCGGGCGTCCGGACAGCGATCCTCACCGGTGGCTTCGAGCGTGGCGTCCGGGGTGCGCTCTCCGGTGCCGGCACCGACGTGGAGACGGTGGTCGCGAATCGACTCCGCGACGACGGATCGCGACTGACCGGCGCCGTCGAGGGGCCGCTCATCGAGGGCACCAAAGACGACGCCCTCGACGTGCTCGCGGCCGCAGAAGGGGTCGATCTGGAAGCGACCGTCGCCGTCGGGGACGGTGCAAACGACCTGCCGATGCTCGAAACGGCAGGCCTCGCGATTGGCTTCGACCCGAAACCCGCGGTCGAACCGGCGTGTGACGTCGTCGTCGACACGATGCCGGAACTGCGGGACGTCCTGCAGGATCGGGGCGTCTACTGATCGCCAGAAAGCGGGCACTCGCGGACGAGAACCGACGGTCACCGCGTCGCGCGCTCGATCGCCTGGTCGAGGTCCGCGATGATGTCGTCCGGCTCCTCCAGGCCGACCGAGATGCGCACCATATCGTCGGTGACGCCCGCCGCCGTTTTCTCCTCGTCGCTCAACTGCTGGTGAGTCGTACTCGAGGGGTGGATGATCAGCGTCTTCGCGTCCCCGACGTTGGCGAGCAGACTCGCGAGTTCGGTCGACTCGACGGTTTCGCGTGCGGCCTCGTAGCCCGCTTCGAGCCCGAAGGTGATCATGCCACCGTAGCCGCCGTCGAGGTACTCGCTGGCGGCGTCGTGGGTCTCGTGGTCCGCCAGTCCGGGATAGTTCACCCAGTCGACCGCGGAGTGATCGGCGAGAAATTCGGCGACCTGGGCGGCATTCTCGCAGTGCCGGTCCATCCGCATCGGCAGCGACTCGACGCCCTGAATCGTCTGCCAGGCGTCGAAGGGTGACTGCTGGTTGCCCAGATCGCGCAGGCCACGTGCGATCGCGGCGTAGGTAAACGCGGCGTCACCGAACCGTTCGGAGAAGTCGACGCCGTGGTAGGCGGGGTTTTCCGCGCCGATCTCGGGGAACTTCTCGGAATACTCCGCCCAGGGGAACGATCCGCCGTCGACGAGGATCCCGCCGACGGTCGTGCCAGAGCCGTGGAGCCACTTCGTCGTGGAGTTCCAGACGAGGTCCGCACCGTGCTCGATCGGGGTGCAGAGATACGGCGTCGCGAACGTGTTGTCGACGATCAGCGGGACGCCGTTGTCGTGAGCGATGTCGGCCAGTCGTTCGAGGTCGGGCGTGACGAGCGCGGGATTGCCGATCGTCTCGCAGTGGACGTACGCGGTGTCCTCGTCGATCGCCTCTTCGTAGCCCGCGTAATCCAGCGTGTCGACGAAGCGGACGTCGACGCCCTGACGAGGGGCCGAATGTGTGTAGTAGGTGACCGTCCCGCCGTACAGCGCGGAGGCGGTGACGACGTTGTCGCCCGCGTCCGCGAGCATGAAGGTCGCGAGGTTGATCGCGCCCATGCCCGAGGCGGTCGCGACCGCGCCGACGCCGCCCTCGAGCGCGGCGAGTCGCTCCTGGAGCGTGCCCACGGTCGGATTCATCAACCGCGAGTAGATGTGCCCCTCCGCTTCGAGGGCGAACTGCGCGGCGGCGTCGTCGGCGTCGTCGAAGACGTACGAGGTGGTCTGGTAGATCGGCGGTGCGCGCGCGCCGGTGTCGGAGTCTGGAACCTGTCCGGCGTGTAACGATCGCGTCGCGAAGCCTGGGTCGTCAGTCATGCCGGCTCGGCGTTGGTGATCGATCGCCCTATACCTTCCACTCCGGGGCACCACGCTGCCGGAACCGGTGACGGCTCCTCACGGGTCGATCGCCGGAATTCGGGCGATCTCGATCCCAAACTTCCAGTCCCTGGCGATCGAAGGCGTCACGTGATCGACCGTGATCGGCTCCGGCGGTGGACGCTGCTCGCAGTCCTCGCACAGATCGCCGTGCGCGCAGTCGCTGGCGGGGTCGCACTGGTCGTCGATCCGACGGGCGGGCTCGTGGGCCGCTCGACCACGGGCCTCGCGGCGTTGCCCATCGCGGACTTCCGCGTTCCCGGGCTCGTGCTCGCCGTCGGCATCGGTGGTGGCGCGCTCCTCGCGCAGGTCGCCGTCTGGCGACGGTGGCCCCGGGCCTGGCAAGCGGCCAGCGCGGTGGGAATCGGACTGCTCGCGTGGATCGGCCTCGAACTCGCGCTGGGGTATGGCGGACCGACCGTCCCGCTCAATCTGGGGACCGGCGTCGCGGTCGTCGCGCTCGCAGTGGCCGACCGATCGCTCTAGGGATCACGGCGTCACCGGTACCGGCATCGACTGCCGCTCGCGAACACGTGAGTCAGCATTTTCCGCTTGGACGGGGTTGATCGGTGGGGACGACGTGGCATGTGTCACGAGGGCCGAGAGGCCGAACAGAACCATGATTCAGGCACCGACACTGGTCAACGGAGCGAGCCGACGACCGGTGACCGTGGGGTGGTCCCAATGAATACGGTCGAACAGTGGAAACAGAACAAACACCCCCTCGATGTCGTCGACGACGTTCGCGACTACGCCGATGGAGGGCTCTCCTTTGCGGAGATCGAAGAGCGTGCCGGCGACGGCGAGTGGGAGCGGCTCAAGTGGGCCGGGTTGTACGCCCACGGCGAGCACGACGACTACTTCATGAAGCGAACCAAGGCCCCGGGCGGCTATCTCACGCCCGAGCAGGCCGAGGTCATCGGCGAGGTCGCCACCGAGTACGCCACCGCCCCCGAGCGGTTCGGCGGCGAGCAGCAAAACGACATCTGGGGTGACGCCTACCTCGATCTGACGACCCGACAGGACATCCAGATGCACTGGATCGAAATCACGGACGTCCCCGAGATCTGGGAGACCTACGAGGAGGTCGGGCTGACGACGATCCAGGGCTGTGGCGACTCCGCACGGAACGTGCTGGGCTGTCCGGCCGCCGGGCTGGACGGCCACGAGTGTTTCGACGCCCAGCCGGTGATCGACGCCGTCAACGAATTCTTCACCGAGAACCGGGAGTACGCGAACCTGCCCCGGAAGTTCAAGATGACGATCTCGGGCTGTGCACAGGACTGCGGGCAGTCCCAGATCAACGACGTCGGCCTGACGCCGGCACGGAAAGAGGTCGATGGAGAGGAGATCTACGGGTTCCACTGCAAGGTCGGCGGCGGACTCTCCGACGGCCCGCGCATGGCCACGCAGATGGACGTGTTCGTCCAGCCGGGCGACACCGTCGAGTTCTGCCGGGCGATCGCCCAGACGTTCAAAGAGCTGGGCGATCGGTCGAATCGTGGCGTCTGTCGGATGCGGTATCTGGTCGAACAGATGGGTACCGAGGAGTTCGAGGCCGCGGTCCGCCGGCGCTGTTCGGTCGACATCCCGACCAGCGGCGAGGACCTCACCGAGGGGTACACCGGCGATCACGTCGGCGTCCACGATCAGAAAACTGACGGGCTGAAATACGTCGGCTTCAACGTCATCGCGGGCCGAATGAGCGGCGAGGAGTTCGCCGAGGCGGCCCGGGCAGCAAAGCAATACGGCACCGAGGACGCCTCGGTCCGGCTGGCGACCGATCAGAACTTCCTGATCACGCACGTCCCGGCCGAGAACGTCGGCGACCTCATGAGCGAGCCGTTCGCCCGGAAGTACAGCCCCGACCCCGGGCCGTTCTCGCGGGGCGCAGTCGGCTGTACGGGCTCGGAGTTCTGTAACTACGGCATCATCGAGACGAAAAATCGAGTCTACCGGTGGGCAAAAGCCCTCGACCGACGCATCGACACGCCCGAGGATCTGGACGTGGTGCGGATGCACATGTCCGGCTGTTCGGCCTCGTGTGCCCAGCCGCAGATCGCCGACATCGGGTTCCGCGGCGAGACGGTGAAAGTGGACGAAAGCGAGGCGCGAAGCGCCTCGGACGACGCGAGCGGTGACGAACCGCGAGCGCCCGAGGATTCGACCAACGTCGAGGGCGATGCGATCGTCGAGGGGATGGACTTCGGCCTGGGCGGCGCGCTCGGGTCGGACAACGAGTTTCTCGACTGGGTCGAGACTGCGGTACCCGCGCGCGCGGTCATTCCCGCACTCGAAGAGCTGTTCGCGGCCTACAGCGAGGAGCGCGAGGACGGCGAGCGGTTCTACGAGTGGTGTCGTCGCGTCGAGAACAGTCGCCTGCGAGAGGTGATGCAGCGCGCCGACGCACCCGTCTCGGCGGGCGTCGCTCAGGAGACCGGCGGGCGGGGGGCCAGCGATGACTGATCGCCGCCCCGGCGTCCCGGACCGCGGCCGGAGTGATGAGCCGGCGAGCGACGACGGCGGCTGTGGCTGCGGGTCGAGCTGTGGCTGCAAACGTGGTGCCGACGAGGGCAGCCCGGCCGAAGGCGCCGCAACCGAAGTCCGACCTGACGGCGGGCAGACCGCCTCGGCGGCTGGGGCCGCGAACGTCGACGCGAACGGTCAGCTCCAAGACATCGAGTTTACCGAGCCGACAGTAGGGGCCAGTCAGGACGTCTACGAGACCGCACCCGACGAGCGTGTCCAGCGGCCCGGCGAGGAGCACCTCGAACTCGACACGCCGGGCTACGAGATCCGCCAGCAGATGTCCGATATCGAGACGCCCGAGGAGAAGACCTGGTTCATGGAGCTGGACGAGGCCGTCATCGATTCGGACCGGTGTATCCAGTGTGGCACCTGCGTGGCGGCCTGCCCCTCCGATTCGATCGCCGTTGGCGACGACGACCTGCCCGAACTGGTGAAGATGTGTACTGGCTGTTCGCTGTGCTGGGACTTCTGTCCTCGTGGCGGGTTGCGCTACGAACGCCAGTGGAAGGTCACGGGTGGCGACGACAACGTCTCCGGTGCGGGCGATCCGATCACGGAGTTCTCCGCGCGCGTCGAAGACGACTGGCGCGAGGGCTCCCAGGACGGCGGCGTCGTCACCGCCGTACTGGTCGAACTGCTCGAATCGGGCGCAATCGACGGCGCGCTGGTCGCGACCGAGTCCGACGAGGAGCACTGGAAGGCCGAGGCCTTCCTCGCGACCACGCCCGAGGAGTGCATCGAGTCGGCGGGGTCGGTGTACAACCAGACGATGGCACTCGGCAATCTGGATCTCGACCGGTGGGCCCACAAGCTGGACTGTCCGCCCGAGGACGCCTCGCTCGCGGTCGTCGGCACGCCCTGTGAGATCGAGGGGATCCGTGCGATGCAGGACTTCGAGTGGGAGTACGGCTCCGAAGAGGCCGGCGTGCGCGCGATCGACTACACGGTCGCGCTGATGTGCACGAAGAACTTCAACTACGAGCGCCTGATGGGCGACGCGCTCGAAGAGCAGCGCGACATCGATCTGGCGAACGTCTCGAAGATGGACGTCCTCGACGGGAAGATGATGGTCTACGACCAGTCGGGCGAGTTGATCGTCGACGAGGACGTCTCGAACTTCCACGACGCCGCGCTCAAGGGCTGTGACGAGTGTGCGGACTTCACGGGCTACTGTGCGGACCTGACGGTCGGCTCGGTCGGCTCCAGCGACGAGTATTCGAGTGTGATCGTCCGGACCGAGACGGGCCTCGACGCCTGGAGCCACGTCAAGGACGATCTGGACTACCACGACCTCGAAGATCGCTCGGCGGTCGGCAAGCTGCAGAGCTGGGACAAAAAGAAGGCCTTCGACTCGCTGGAGCGGCCGTTCGATCCCGACGCACCGCGATTCATCGAGTATTCAGAGCACGTCGAGGACTACGGCGGCGAGATCCGGCCCCACGAGGCCGGGCACTGACGGCGTCATCTGTTCTGACGGTCGTCGACTGTGCCGTCCTCGACGAATTGACCGGTCGAGTCGGCCGACCGTCCAGGTCTAATCCCCCCCCCCCAAGTCATATGATTCCAGCGATGATCCCATCGATCGGGCCCACCGACAGTCAAATCGACAGTTGACCCCCACGGAATTAGTTGACCGGCGATAGTGTACGACCTCCATTGTATCGATCGTTGCACATCGTGTGGCGCTCGGAATCGTGCTGGTCGCGATCGTCCTTCTGGCTGGCTGCTCGGCCGGAAGCCCGATCGGTCGAGACGGGGCGGTCTACGAGGGCCAATCCGCCGAGGTACAGCGGAGTTCCGGGAGTCATTCGAGTGGCGGTGTGGGAAGCTTCTACAGCGAAGACGGCACCCGAGTCGTCGTCAGGACGGCCGAGATGGAGTTGCGAGTCGAGGAGTTCGAGACGGCCTTCGAAAAGCTTCGGACCATCGTCGATCGTCACGACGGGTATCTCGGCGATCGATCCCAGACGAGCACGGGCGAATGGGATCGTGCGACGATCACGATCCGGGTCCCCGCCGCTCAGTTCCCGGCGACGAGAGACGCCATCGTCGATATCGGGCGGGTCAAAAGCGAGACCGTCGACGCCAAAGACTTCACGACCGAATATCGACAGCGCCAGCACCGAATCGAGGATCTCCGCGACGAAGAACAGAAATTCGAGGCGTTACTCGACAACGCCTCGAACGCCAGCGAAGCCATGCGGATTCGGTCGGAACTCCGTGATATTCGCCAGCAACTCGATTCGCTGACCGCACAACAGAGTCGACTCGAACAGCGCGAGGCGTTCAGTACGATCACCGTCACGCTGACAGAACCGACCGATCGCAAACCGCCCGCAACGTACACCTCCGAGTGAGGCTTCCGGGATGCGTTCCTCGCGGCATTCTTCCTCGGAACGATGGCGATCAAGGTCGTCGTGTTCTTCGGCGTGATTATTCCGATCGGCATCGCAGCGATCATGCTCGGCGTCTTCGGCGTGCTGCTGTGGCGACTCTGGCGAGTGATCTACAGGACCCTCCGCGGATTGCTCGGTGCGAACAGATCCGAGAGGAGTGCCGATGGACAGCACAACAGCGAGCCCCCTGCCGATGCCGAACGCGTGGACTCCGATGGTTGACGAGGATGATTGAGAACAGTGACAAAAACGTTCGGCAACGCTGACGAGGACGATCGGCACTATCGATGCTCAATCGGTGAACGATCGGATCGTGAGGTACTCGCCCGGATCGGACGCACCGAGGCGGTCGAGTCGAACGATCGGAGCGTACCCCACGTCCGGATCGATGTTGACCGATTCCTGAAAGCTGGTCTGGTGTTGCCAGCACGCCGAATTGATCGTCCGGACGCCGTGATAGGAGCTGTATCCGAGTTTGTGGACGTGACCGGTGTGGAAGATATCGGGCACGTCCTCGATGACCATGTAGTCGCGTTCCTCCGGGGCAATTCGGGTATGCCCGCCGAACTGTGGCGCGAGGTGGCGCTTGCGGAGCAATCGAGCCATCGCTTTCTGAGGTTCGTCGTAATTCGCCCGTTCGTCGGGTAATTCGGCGATGATCTCGTCGAGACTGACCCCATGGTACATGAGAATCGAGACGCCCTCGATGGTGACCCGGGCGGGATTGCCGACGATGCGTGGATCGGTTGCATCGAGAATATCGCGGAGTTCCTCACGAAACGCCGGTTGTGGCTCGGCCAGTCTGACGGGATCGTGATTGCCAGGAATGATGACCACCTCGATTTCCCCTGGAACGAGTTTCAACAGTTCCGAAAACCGTTCGTATTGATCGTAAATATCGACGATCGTGAGTTCCTCATCCTGATCCGGATAGACGCCGACCCCCTCGACAGCGTCGCCACCGACGAGGAGATATTCGACGGTGTCGGCCGCTGGCTCGTGTAACCACTCGGCAAATCGCTCCCAGGCACCCGCATCGAACTCCTGGCTTCCGACGTGGAGATCACTCACGAGCGCGGCACGCACCTCGCGGTCAGCCGTCGAGGGCGAGTTCGTCCGTGGAACGTCGGGAAAGTGAATCGCGTCGGCGAACAGAATCTCGCCATCGTCGCTGATCGTTCCCTCGACGGCGATCACCTCGTCAGTCAGCAGTTCGCTGACCGCGTCGGCGATATCGCGATCCGAGAGGACGAGGACGGGAAACGTTCCATTCGTATCTTCGAGTTCGATCCGCCAGTGCCCACCGCGCGTCGAGTCGATCTCGGCAACCATCCCGACGATCGCTCCGTCGCTACCACCGGGCATCGATTCGAGAGCGTCCGTCGGTCGGTGGGTCACACGACCCCGAAGCTGATTCGAGAGGCGTTCGTATCGATCTCGAAAGACTGCCAGGAAATCCTCGTATTCCCCAGATCCGGTCGAATCCCCCGTAATATCGCCCGTTATAGTTACCCGGCTGTCCCCCTCGGTTCCAGTCGAAATAGGGGGGTCCCGGGAAGGTGAGTCGTCACGTGGTTCTTCTCCGGGACCCGTGACCGTTTGAGACGACGCGGAATCGGCCGATTGCTGGTGGTTTGTGAGGATATCGTCGACGTGATCGGCCGTAATCTTCGTCACTCCTGCCGGTGCCGTTTCAATTGCACGCTGAATCGCCCGTTCGGGATTCTCGGCATCGACCAGTAGCGTAATTGCCGACCGTTCCGCATTGAAACCCCGCTCTGCGAGAATTGTTGCGATTCGAGCGGGTGTCTCGAGTGGCACACCTTTGGGTCGACGCTCGGAACCAAATATGTGACGGATCAGCGGTTCGACCACCGATACTCGGTCTCCGAACAGAGGACGAGAGGTTTGTCGGCGGGTTTGCCGCCTGTCGACACAGAGTTAGCGATGAAAGCACAGAGTTAACGACGAAAGCACAGAGTTAGCGACGAAAGAACTATCGTCCCCTCCTCGAAGCAACTCCCGAATGTCAAATTCACTCCCCCGTGCATTCCAACAGCAAATCGATCCTGATAGTCGCGGTATTGTTGTCAGAAATCATCGGTTTAATGATCCCAAGATGGTTCGATTCTCGGGCCGCCCGATGCGGCCGGTCCCCGCCGAATGAGTTTATTTTAAAAATATTCCAATAAATCATATCAACTAGACAAAAGGTGATTTTTCACCCAGAGGAAATCGAATACACCCCCACCCCTTTGTTTCGAGTGGAACCGCGATCTACCCCCAAGGCGGTCGATACGGTTTCGACGATATTAGCCCCGCAATTTAAACAGTTTCTTGGGTTTCACACCAATAAGAAGGCTATATTCTGTATATCGGGGTTCAATATTTTGGTTTCTTCAGCCGGAGGAATTATAATCCCACAAGACAGCCACTTTTCTATTTAGCTGACTACGAGTGTCCAGATTAGACCCGATTACAGATGATATCCTAAATATATCAACGACAGTTCCACCAACAACTGTTATGGAATTGTATTACGGGTTTGGTCTAATTTGTATAGATAAAAAGCCATCGCTTTGTACAGAAACCTCTCTTTCCCGTGGAAACGTCTCCACACTCTTTCTCGGTTCCACTCGAAACGAAGGGGTGGGGGTGTTCCGTTGGGGGTTTTCGGCTAGACCGTGATCTCCACACATTTTCGACGATCTCGATCGGTGCCTCTTTCACGATATTTGAATTCGAGGACAGGTATCCGATGAAGTTTGTCAACTTCGATCGAGTGCCCCGATATACAGGGTCGGTTTGAGGCGTTCCAGGTGAAATTGGGGGGTTGGACTGTCTCCGGACTACAATCGCGTTCGTTACGAATTGATTTTGGATTATTTTATTCTAACCTTCGTCAAATGTTTTTGCGGGGGTATCTAATACGGGCTCGTTACGACGCCCATGGCTTTGAGAACCTTCATTCCGGTGAAGTTTATTTGAATAATTACTATAATTTCACTCCTAATGAATAGTTTAAATACATATAATTTTGACCCCTGGAGGCAGGACGACCACAACCATTAAGTGGCTCACACACCCCGTTTCGGGTGCTTCAACTGGAATCGACCACTAATCCCAAACACCTATATTCGGATCTTTCAGCCCTGATACCTCCGATATCTGGGGTTGGTGGCTCGATTCCACCTGAAAGCAAGGGGTACTCAATGGAACGAGACGACCACGTCACGACAGACGAACTCGAGCGGACCACGGAGAGCGATTCGTCCGATCCGGTTCGACCGGGTGGTATGACAGTCCTCGAAAATGCAGGTGATAAAGAGGATAGCTCCGATGGATTGTTCGACGATCTGATAAGCGGAGAACCAATTTTCGACAGCAAAGATGTCCTTCAGCCGTCGTATACGCCGAAGACTCTCCCCCATCGTGAAGAGCAGATCAATAACATGGCGACGATCCTCGTGACTGCGCTTCGGGGGGATACGCCGTCGAATATTCTCATTTACGGAAAGACTGGTACCGGCAAGACGGCGAGTGCGAAGTTCGTGAGTGACGAACTGGAGATGACATCTCAGAAGTACGAAGTCCCCTGCGAGGTCGAGTACATCAACTGCGAAGTGACAGACACACAGTATCGCGTGCTCGCCCAACTCGCAAACAAGTTCGTCGGGAAAAATCAGTCCGTGATCTCGGAGCGCATCACTAACCTCGAAGATCATCGCGATGCGGTCGTGGCTGGCGAACCGGTTCCAGACGATGTACCCGAGACGCTCGATGAATTCGAGGCCGAAATCGAACATCTCGAGAGCGACCAGGATCGATTCGAGGAGGTGCCGATGACTGGCTGGCCGACAGATAGAGTCTACGATGCGTTTTTCGAGGCAGTCGATTATACCGAGCGGGTCGTCATCATCATGCTCGACGAGATCGACAAACTCGTCGAAAAGTCGGGCGACGACACGCTCTACAATCTGTCCCGGATGAATTCGGAACTCGAACGTTCCCGTGTGTCGATCATGGGGATTTCGAACGATCTGAAGTTCACGGACTTTCTCGATCCGCGCGTAAAATCCAGTCTCGGCGAGGAGGAGATCGTCTTCCCACCCTACGACGCGAACCAGCTTCGCGACATTCTCGAAGCGCGTGCGCGCGGTGCGTTCGTCGAGGATGCGCTGAGCGACGACGTTATCCCGCTGTGTGCGGCATTTGCCGCCCAGGAACACGGCGACGCGCGTCGCGCACTCGACTTGCTCCGAACGGCGGGCGAACTCGCCGAACGCGACAAGACCGATCGCGTCACCGAGGACCACGTTCGTCAGGCCCAGGAGAAAATCGAACTCGATCGCGTCATCGAGGTGGTTCGGACGTTGCCCACCCAGTCGAAGATCGTCCTCTTCGCGATAATCCTTCTCGATCGAAACAACGTCAAGAACATCAACACTGGCGAGGTCTACAACATCTACAAACGTCTCTGTGAGGAAATCGACGCGGATATTCTGACTCAGCGCCGCGTCACCGATCTCATCTCGGAACTCGACATGCTCGGGATCGTCAATGCCGTCGTGGTCTCGAAGGGCCGGTACGGTCGCACCAAAGAGATCAACCTCTCGGTCCCCCGCGAGGAGACAGAGGCGGTCCTCCAGTCCGATTCGAGACTCGGCGATATCGAGGACGCCCAACCGTTCGTCCAGGCTCGATTCGATCAGTAGTTGCGCGTTGTGGTCGTGTACTCATTTCTCGAATCGGAGACGAAATCCACTCTGTCCATCGAAAACGTGACCCGATGAATCACGCGGGGCGCGCCGATCGGGAGAGATCACGACTGACTGCGTTCGCCCTGAGTCGAATCTTTCCGAGATAGGGGATCCGACTGATGGCTCGACCGATGATCCACTCGGGTTTGACGACAGTACTCAGATCGTCGCGATCGGTCTGATCGTAGTACCCGTTGTTGTCGCCACCGGTGATGAACCCGTCGTGCGGTGCTGGACAGGCCTTCAGGTCGTCACAACTGTCGGCCCCCCTGAGCCACGATTCGTTGGCGTCTTTGACCCAGTTTTCCCCTTTCTCGACGTAGAACCTCGCCCGATGGATGATCGGTGTTGCACTGGATTTTCCGTTGGGCTCGTAAACGATGACATCGCCTGGTTCCTGAAACGTCTGATATCCCGTGTTTTTGGCCTTCTGATACGGAATGATGCCCGTATCGCCGACCGCTGTCTCGCCAACCAGTCGGTGTTCTTCCATGACGAAGGCGAGATCACCTTTGTTGATGTGTGGCTCCATACTACCGCTCTCGATGGCGACGAGCGGTGGCCAGATGCCACTGATCGCCGCGATGAAACCGACGATGATCGCCACGATCAGTACTGAACTCAAGATATCGTACAGCAATAGCAATGTTTCCCTCAGGAGTCCGCCGGCGATACCGGACGGAAAGCCGTCTACCATCGGGCCGGGATTGGGGATGGGTGGATATAATTGATTCGTCCGATGGACGCACATAGTCCACTCGCTCGATCAGTGTCGATCCTATCAGGGTCGAATCGAAACATGGGGCCGCCCGGATTCGAACCACGGTCACGGCGCTTGCTTCGCTCGCTCGTTCCCTGGTTCGAATCGAAACATGGGGCCGCCCGGATTCGAACCACGGTCACGGCGCTTGCTTCGCTCGCTCGTTCCCTGGTTCGAATCGAAACATGGGGCCGCCCGGATTCGAACCGTAATCGACCGTGCTCGCAATGCTGCGCAGCTCGATAGAGTTCGAACCGGAAAGACAGCAAAGCAGTGGGGCCGCCCGGATTCG
>JBDGTN010000010.1:18160-29545 GCA_042216835.1 Halococcoides sp. | reverse complement strand
TCGGGCGGACGTTCGTGTAGAAGTCCAGCGTCTGCCGGAGCGCGACGTTGAGCGACCGGAAGCCCGCGCCGACGGGCGTCGTCAGCGGACCCTTGATCGCGACGCGGAACTCGTCGATCGCGGTGACGGTATCCTCGGGGAGGTTCTCGTCGTAGCGCTCGCGCCCCGACTCGCCCGCATACACCCGCATCCAGGCGACCTCGCGACCGGTCGCCTCGGCGGCGGCGTTCAGGACCTTCTGGGCGGCCGGGCCCACGTCTTTGCCGATCCCGTCGCCGTGGATGATCGGGACGATCGGATTCTCGGGTATCGACAGTTCGTCCGCCTCTTCGTCGATGACTGTCACCGGTTCGCCGTCCTCGGGCACCGACACCTGCTCGTAGTCGTATCCCATGAAAATTGGTTCGGGGTCGGACCCATCAAACTGCCGTTTTCGGTGAATCACGGTGCGAGGGCCTCGATCGAAAATGAGAGAATTGCACAATTTAATCAAAACCATTTAGGCCACCAGACAGCGAGCGTCTGGCGATGAGTGAAACGTACCTCTCGACGATAGTGAACGCCCTGCGATCGTTCGGATCGACTCTGCGGGATCCGCCCACCCCACGGTGGGTGCCAGACCCGACACACCGCCGCTACCAGCGGATTGCCGGGCTGGCATTTCTGATCGCAGTCCCGATCGCGCTCCGGTGGCCCACCCTTGGCGGGACGCTCACAGTGGGGTGTCTAACCGGGGCCGTCGGCCTGGGCATCACGCGCGGTCGCGTCTGGTGTGACTGGATGTGTCCGCGTGGTGGATTTCTGGACCGCTATCTGCGTCCCATCGCCCCCGCTCGAACGCCACCGGACGTGCTCGGTCACCCGGTCGTCCGTCTCGGGGCGATCCTCGCGGTAACCGTCTCGACAGGACTGGGCATCGCGACGGCCTGGCCAGATCCGACAGCGATGATCGGGGCCGTCGCTCGCGTCCTGCTCGTGAGTACGCTGCTGGCGGTCGTGATGGGCGTGACACTCGGCCCGCGAGCGTGGTGTCGTGTCTGTCCGGCCGGCACGCTCGCCCGGGTCGCCGATGCCCTCGGATCACGATTCGGACTCGATGCCGGCGGAGCGATCGCCGTGGACGCCGCGGCCTGCGTGGACTGTGGCCAGTGCGCGTCGGCTTGCCGGATGGATCTCGATCCGGCGGCCTACGGCGATGGGACGGTCACTGATCACGCCGACCTGCGGGCGCTCGGGGCGCCCGTTGGCGGGCGATCACGGCCTGCGACGGGAACCGTCGGTCACGGCGACTGTCTCGACTGTTCGGCGTGTGTCGCCGCGTGTCCGACCGACGCACTCGAAAAAAGTCGAGACCCATCAGGAGAGGTCGAAACCGATCAGTAGAACTGTCGTCCGGTCTCCTCGTTGACCTCGGCGTCGGGCTGTTGGAAGCGCTGTTCGATCTCCTCGTATCGTTCGCGAGTCTCGCTGGTGACCGAGGGCTGGACCTCGTCGAGCGCGTGCTCGAAGTGCTCGTGATTGACCAGCACGTTGCCCAGCGATTCCTCGATGGCCTCGGGATCGACCGCGTTGACGAATTCACGGGTTGCGGCCATCGCGGCCTCGCGACAGACCGCCTCGATGTCGGCACCGACGTAGCCCTCGGTGCGGGTGGCCAGGTCGTCCAGATCGACATCGTCGGCGAGTGGCTTGTCGCGGGTATGCACCGCGAATATCTTCCGGCGCGCCCCCTCGTCGGGCACGGGCACGTGGACGTGCCGATCGAGGCGTCCGGGCCGGAGCAAGGCGTCGTCGATGAGATCGGGCCGGTTCGAGGTGGCGATCACGACCACGTCCTCCAGATCCTCGATCCCGTCGAGTTCGGTCAACAGTTGGCTGACGACGCGTTTGCCGACGCCCAGGTCACCGACCGACTGGCCGCGCTCGCCCGCGATCGAGTCGATTTCGTCGAAGAAGATCACCGTCGGGGCGTTCTCGCGGGCCTTGGCGAACACCTCGCGGACGCCCTTCTCGGATTCGCCGACGAACTTGTTGAGCAGTTCCGGCCCCTTCACCGAGATGAAATTCGACTGGGCCTCGTTCGCGACGGCCTTTGCGAGCAGCGTCTTGCCCGTGCCGGGCGGACCGTAGAGCAAGACGCCTTTCGCCGCGTCCACGTCGAGGTGGTCGAAGACCGTGCCGTACTCCAGGGGCCACTGGATGGTCTCGCGAAGGCGCTCTTTGGTGTCGCCGAGACCACCAACGTCCGCCCAGGTCACGTCGGGCACCTCGACGAAGACCTCCCGGAGCGCCGAGGGCTCGATACCCTTGAGTGCGCTCGTGAGGTCGTCGTCGGTGACCTCGAGTTCTTCGAGCACTTCGGCGTCGATCTCCTCGCTTTCGAGGTCGATCTCCGGGCGGATGCGACGGAGGGCGTTCATTGCGCCTTCCTTCGCGAGTTGCTCGATATCGGCGCCGACGAACCCGTGGGTGTTCTCGGCGTAGGCATCGATGTCGATGTCGTCGGCCAGCGGCATCCCCCGGGTATGGACCTGGAGCACCTCCTTGCGACCCTCCTTGTCGGGGACGCCGATCTCGATCTCGCGGTCGAACCGACCGCCCCGCCGGAGCGCGGGATCGACCGCGTCCAGCCGGTTGGTCGCTCCGATGACGATGACCTGACCGCGTTCTTCGAGGCCGTCCATCAGGCTCAGCAGTTGCGCGACCACGCGGCGTTCCACGTCTCCCTGGGTCTCGCCGCGCTTGGGCGCGATCGAATCGATCTCGTCGATGAAGACGATCGCAGGAGCGTTCTCTTCGGCCTCGTCGAAGACCTCCCGGAGTTGTTCTTCGCTCTCGCCGTAGAACTTCGACATGATCTCCGGGCCCGAGATCGTCGTGAAGTACGCGTCGATCTCGTTGGCGACGGCTTTCGCCATCAGCGTCTTCCCGGTCCCCGGCGGGCCGTGGAGCATGACGCCTTTCGGCGGCTCGATGCCGAGCTGGTTGAACAGCTCGGGGTGGCGCATCGGCAACTCGATCATCTCCCGAACCTGCTCGAGTTCGTCGTCGAGCCCCCCGATGTCCTCGTAGGTCACGTCGGGCGTCTCGCGCTCGGTCTCGCCGGTCGGTTCGCGGATCTGCTCGGCGGGCTTCTCGCTGATCGTGATCTCTGTCTGGTCGGTGACCACGACCGTCCCGCTCGGGTCGGTCTCGGCGATCTTCAGGGGGATCTTCTGGCCGCTAACGCCCGAAATGGGACCCAGACCGAGCGAGAACGGGACGGTCTGGCCCTCGGCGACGGCCTGGCCAGAGAGCTTGTTCCGGACGTGCGGGCCGACGTTGCCCCGCACGCGAAGGTTCTGGGGCAGGGCGACGGTGATCGAGTGGGCGGGCTTCACGTCGGCGGCCTCGACGCCAACGCGGTCGTCGACGCCGACGCCGGCCTCCTGGCGCAACTGACCGTCGATCCGGACGATCCCCTGGCCGGTATCCTCGGGATAGCCCGGCCAGACGCGGGCGACCGCTCGGCCGCCATCGGTCCCCGAGATCACGACGTAATCGCCGTTTTCGAGGTCCATCTCCTCCATGGCCTGGCGATCGATCGCGGCCAGGCCACGGCCGGCATCTTTCTGCTTCAGGGGCTTGACGCGGAGTTTCATGCGTTCACCTCGACGGTGAGCACGCCGTTTTTGATAAACGCTGCCGTGTCGCCGGCCGGCACGTCGAGTTCGTACTGATCGTCGGCAGTCACGACGATCACGGTGTCACCGACCACGTCGACGCTGGCGCTGGCCCCGCCGACATCGGCCGCGAACACCGTCCGGTCGTCGTACTCGAAACGCCGCACCGGCGCATCTGCGATGGCCTGTTGGGGTGTCATCCTAACCCTACGTAAGCAGGAGTAGTATTTAAACTTTCCGGCAATCATAAAAAAGATCGGGGAATGAACACCCATTCGATGGAATTGCAGTTCACGCCACTCGGCACGGCGGCCCGGTGTCAGGTCCCGGCGGACCTGACGGACCGACGAGTTGGCGTGGGTGGATCGATCACGGGTGCGACCGGTGACGATCCGCGGGCATCGAACGCGGGTCGGGGAGCGGTCCGTTCAAGTGGGCGAGTCAGTTAGCATCTGACAACGAATGAGCGAGGACTTCTACGAGATACTCGGGGTCTCCCGCGACGCCGACGAGGAGGAGATCAAGTCGGCGTATCGCGAGCTCGCGAGCACGTATCATCCGGACGTGAGTGACGATCCAGACGCCGAAGAGAAGTTCAAGAAGATCAAGAAGGCCAAGGAGGTCCTTACCGACGACGAGCAGCGCGAGATGTACGATCAGTTGGGTCACGACCGCTACGTCGAGGCCGAGAAGCGTGGTGCGACCGAAAACGGTGGCGCGGGCGCTCGACAGCGGGCCGGCGGGAATCCCTTCGGCGGCGGGATGGGCGGCATGGGCGACATCTTCGATCAGTTCTTCGGCGGTGGTGGCCGCTCGCGGGGGCGCGATCAGAACCGCCCCCAGCAGGGCCAGGATCTCCGGACCGACCTCACGATCGACCTTGAAGATGCCTATCACGGTCGGGAAACCCAAGTCACCGTCACGCGACCGAGCGAGTGTTCGACCTGTGACGGCGCCGGCCATCCACCCGACGCGAACAGTCGGCGGTGTCCCGAGTGTGACGGCCGCGGCCAGGTCACGACCGTCCAGCGCACGCCGATGGGCCGGATCCAGCAGACCAGAACCTGCCCCCGGTGTGAGGGCGCGGGCGAGGTCCACAGCGAGACCTGCCCGGACTGCCGTGGCGACGGCGTCGTCCGGGAGGAAGCGACCCTTCAGGTCGAAATCCCCGCGGGCATCGAAGACGGTCAGACCCTCCGGATGGACGGGGAGGGTGCCCCGGGCGAGAACGGCGGGCCGCCGGGCGACTTGCTGATCGACATCTCGATCCGGGATCACGATGCCTTCGAGCGCGACGGGGCCGACCTGCATCGCCGAGTCGCCATCTCCTTCCCGCAGGCGGTCTTCGGCGACGAGATCACCGTCGAGACCATCGACGGCGAGGTGAAAATGGACGTGCCCGCTGGCACGCAGTCGGGTGAGGTCTTCCGGTTGCGTGGCGAGGGGATGCCCCACATCCACGGCCGCCGTCGGGGTGACCTCTACGTGAAAGTACAGGTCGTCACGCCGGAGGACCTGACCGACGACCAGCGCGAGGCACTGCAGGCGTTCGCCGCGGCCGGCGGCGAAGAGATCGATGTCGATCGGGGCTTTTTCGAGCGGCTGAAGGAGTCATTCTGATCGACGACCGATCGTCCGCGACGAACATCGTTAAATAGAGCGATACAGTCGCTCTACGGGGCGTACGTTCCTTCGAGCGTTGCCGTGGCGAGCGTTCGATCCTCCACGGCCGCGCGAAGCGCGTCGGCATCGGCGTCGTCGAGATCGATCGAGCCCTCGACCGCAAAGGCCTCGAATCGGTAGGTATGTTCGCCATCCGGTGGATTCGGGCCGCCGTAGCCGGTCTCGCCGAAGTCGTTACGACCTTCCGAGGCAACCGATAGCGACACGTTTTCGGAGACGCCGCCTCGCTCGACGGGCACGTTCCAGACCACCCAGTGGTCCCAGATTTTGCCCGCCGGTTCCAGCGCATCGGGGTCGTCCATCACGATCGCGATGGTATCGGCCGCCTCGGGAACGCCGGTCCACTCCAGGGGCGGATTCACGTTGCGCGCGGTGTAGCCGTACTCCCGCGGAATCGGGTCGCCGTCCGCAAAGGCCGGACTTCGGAGTTCGAAGGTCACGCTGATCGGCGTCGGTCGACGCCATCCGAGAGAACGGCGGCCGGCCCCATAGGCGTTCACCCCTCCAGGATGGTATCGAGAAAGTCGACCCAGCGCCGATTGCTCTCCAGATTGTGCTCGCGGTCGGCCTCCGCAATGTCGGGTTCGTGGAGATTCTTGAGGGCCGCGATCGCCCGATCGATCCCGACGATCTCGTCGGCGAGGCGCTCGGCCTCGTCTGCCGTGATATCGGCCGTCCGGAGACGATTCACCAGATCGTCGCGCTTGTCGGTGAGACTCGCCCGGACCGACCGGACCCGGTCGCGCTGGTCGGGCGGAACGACGCCTTGCTGTTTGGTCTCCCAGACGAACTCCTTCAGAGCGAGTTCCGTCCCGTCGATCTCGACGGTTTCGGGAATGGTCTGTCCGATCGTCGAGCCCCGGCGCTGAACGCGTTCGATCAGTTCCGCCCGGCGTTCGTCGTCGAGTGACTCCTCTGACACGGTCGCTCCTCCGGGGGCGACTGTCGCCAACCTTTCGATTCGTGAGAGGATTCGGACGCGCTGAACAGCCTTTAGGTAGCCCCTGGTGTTTGAGCGGGTATGGACGTTCGCCTCCTGGAAGCGACGGCCGACCCGGACGATCTGGTCTGTCGGGCTGCACGCAACGACTACGCGCCCGAGTTCGTCGCCGACGAGTCGATGGAAACCGTGATGACCGAGATCGATGGCGCGACCCTCGACGCAAAGCGCCGCAATCTCATCGGGCACCTCCTCGATCACGGCCATTTCGGTCCGTTCGAACATCCCCACGCCACGTTCGGCATCGAGGGGATCAGCCGGTCGTGTATGGCCCAATTGACGCGCCATCGTCACGTCAGCTTCGACGTGCAGTCGATGCGATACGTCTCGTTCGACGATGTCGATCCTGCGGATGTGCGCGATGGCGAACTCGTGGTGGTCCCGCCCTCGACGACCGACCCCGACTGGGTTGGCCGCAACCAGGACGCTGGATCGGTCGATCGGTCGACCATCGACCGTCGCCGCGAGGTTTTCGGCGATGCCGTCGAGCACGCCGTCGAGGCCTATCAGGAACTCCTGGAGACCGGGATGGCCCCCGAAGACGCTCGCTTCGTCCTCCCGATCGGGACGAAAGTCAACGTCGTGATGACGCTCAACGCGCGAATGTTGATGCACGTCGGCGACATGCGCGCGGCCGGCGACGCACAGTGGGAGATCCGCGAGATGACCGAACAGATCCTCGACCTCGCCCGCGAGTGGGCCCCGATCACCTTCGAGCACTACATGGACGAACTCCACGGTCGGAAGAACCGCCTGGCCCCCTGACTGGCGGGCCAGCCACGCTTTGTCCCCCAGTGGCCAACGCCCGCCGACGGGGCCCGACCAGTATTTTCATAACTTATGCCGATGCTTTCCGAAGACTATTCGAGTGTTCGGTAATGGCGACCGATATATTTATCAGAATATTTGAGAAACGCTTATGAGGAATACACCGATAGAAACCCGTATGGGTCGCCCGAACTACTACGATCTCGTCCTCGCGGTGATTCCACTGACGATGGTGGGACTCACGGGAAGCCTCGTCGTGGCCGGCGTTTCCAGCGAGATCGCACTCGCAGCCGGATCGTTGCTCGCGGCCGGGTGTATCGGCCACGCCGTGTTCGTTCGGGCACCGGTCACGAATCACGACGAGGCCGTCACTCCGCGGAACTCGGTCTCCAGGTCGACGTGACGGTCCGGACCGCTGACCAACTACTGGGTCTCTTCAGCCGCTCGCCAGGCCCAGCGCGACGAGCAGGTCCACGCCGATCGCCACCGACGCGATCAGATAGCCGGCGATCGCGCCGCCGTTGAGTAGCGGCAGTCCGGCGTGGGCCCGGCCGGCCAGCACCATCCTGACGAGCGCCGCCAGTCCGACCATGGTCCCGACGATCGCCCCGAGCGCGGGGACCGTGAGCGGAATGCCCGCGAGCGTCGAGATATCGACGCCGCCCGGCGTGAACGCGACCGCACTCGCGACCAGCACCGTGGGCATCACCGCATCGCCGAGGCCGATAAACAGCGCGCCCCGATCGAGGGGGTCCTCCTCGGCCGCGTCAGGAGTCTCGTCGCCGGCGGTCGCTGCCGGGCCGCCCTCGCCGGCCTCGGCCCCCGTCGCTTCGCCGTCTTCGGTCGCGTCGTCGGCGCTCCCGACCGTCGGGCCGTCGTCGAGAAACGAATACCCGCGTTCGATCGGAATCACCAGCACGACGGGAATCCGCAGGTCCATCACCCCTTCGGCGAGGGTGAGCATGTGCTCGGTCCGGTAGACGCTGATGGCGTCGTAGACTGCCAGCGCCGCGAGCAACACGATCGCGGGGAGAACGCCGAAACTGATGCCGAACAGGCCGGCCGCGCCAGCACCCATCACCACGCCCGCGGCGTCGATGACGTACCACTCGGGATGGACCCACAGGCCACCCGCGATCGCGAGCGCGATCACGCCGCCGCCACCACTCGCGATCAGTGCGGGAACGCCCAGCAGTCCGGCGAACGCATCGAGGACGAGCCACGCGAAGTACGCGCCGGTCGCGACGACGACCACGCGGATCACCCAGGTCAGATCGTACCGGATCGCGAGCAACATGAGCGCCGTCACGACGAGCAATAGGCCGATGTACAGTAGGCTATTCGTGGGGTCCTGTGGGTCCTCGACGGCCTGGAGGCCCGCCTCGCGGAACGGTTCGACCAGCGCGAGCGCGCCGATCTGCACCGCCAGGAAGATGGCGGCAATCCCGCCTGCGGCGACGACGACGCGACGATCGATCATGTCCGGTCCTCGGGGTCGATCGAGAAAAGCGCGGGGATCGATCGACAGGGGAATCGATCGAAGGGCGCGCTCCGACCGGGACGATTATCGCGAGTACAGCCGTTCACCGACCAGCGTCGGCGGATGAACGTCCTCGGCAGGGGCGACGGCGAGATACGGCTGATCGACGGGCCCGAACACGTCGACGACGCGGCCGATCTCGTCGAGGCCATCGTCGACAGCCGTCGTACCGATCGACGGGTGATCGCTCTCCGGCGCGCGACAGACCGCGACGCCGTTGGCGATCGACTCGACAGTGCCAATGCGTTGCATGGCTACTCCCGGAGTGCGCCGACGTAGGCCGCGACGGCGCCGAGCAGGTCGGATTTCCCGGCGTCGTCGGCGCCCGTCACGACCACGCGACCGCGCTCGTCGATCTCGCGTGGGTAGGTCTTGTCGCGTTCGATCACCGCGTCGTAGCCCACCTGCCGGACGGCCTCGGCGATTTCGGCGACCGATGGGTCGGGGACCGCCAGGTCCTGGGGAACCCGCCGGCCCTCCGAGCGCGAACAGTCCGCATCGAGCGCCGCGGGCCAGATGACCTTCTCGACCATGCCGATCCGTCGGTCGTCGGGGTCCAAAGGCCTTCCGAGCGCGGGCGAGTGTCGCGGGCGGGTGAGCGGGTCACTCCTCGGTGGCGTCTGCGAACGAGTCGTTCAACTGCTCGTGGGTCTCCTGCATGCTCGATGGAATCCCCGCGGTCGCGAACCCACCGAGCGACTCGACATCGCGGTCTCGGCGGACGAGCCGTGAGAGCAAGTCGTCCCAGGTCTCGTCGTCTGCTTTCAGGTCGGCGAGCGTGGCCTTCGTGGCCTCGGAGACGGGGATCGTGGGGCTCATGCGGGACGATTGGCCCCGCGTCGGTGTAAATTGTCCCGGCGGTGGGCTGACCCGGTCCGACCGAGCGTGGGCCACGAAGTGTGACAGTCAGACCGCCCCCGACGGCCACTCGGCCCGGATTGTGTCGGCGGCGAACGCGAGTTCAGTCGAGAGTTTCGAGACTGTCATCCACCGCAGCGAGCACGTCGATCGAAATCTCACCGTCGCGCTCGAGTTCGACAGTCCTGGTGACGATCCGGCCATCGATGGTCGCCCAGCGAGCGGGCGCGAGCATCGTCGCGAGCGCGGAGACGAATCGCTCGAACGGCCCGAGTGTTTCGGTGCGGACGAACGATTCTGCCACATCGACGGCGAGATCGGTGATCGCGTCGGCTCTGAGTGTAAGGGAGAACGGACCACCCGGAGTTGCGATCGCTTCCAGGCCAGCCACCGCCTCGGCGGTCGCGCGGTCGTCCGGTTCGAAATATCGATCGAGAGCCAACAGGTGACCGTAGAGAGCGACGGTCCGAATCTCCTCGCTCTCCCCGTTCGCCTCCGCGACCGTCTCCAGGCAGTCGAGCCATCGTGAACCGACCGATGCATCGATCACCTCACCGAGCCCCAGCCGATACGAGGGTGTCGCAATATCACAGATCGTTTCGGCCACTTCCAAAGCCGATCTAGTAATGACTTCGGCGTCGTCGACTCGGTTCAGGATCGGCCCGTGATCGACATCGCCTGGGACCCTGATCGTTACCCAGAATGCTGCCCTGATCAACCGTAGTTCAACTCGGAGCAAACGACTACTTTGAGAACGTGGTTGGCCGTTTTGGGGCCGGCTCCGAATGCGCAGGTAACTATGAGAACCAATCTATGACACGCGGGGAGTATCCTGATTGACCGGCAATTTGAACCAGTAACACAAGCAGCCCGATGATTGCGAGCGCCATTAAGACGGTATACACACGGCTGGGATACGGGACCCCTACGCGACTCAGTATCAGACCGCCGAATAGTCCAATCGCCGCTAATGTCAATATCTGAAAGTCTGAGTACATATGTTTCCTCTACGTATTGCATATACTTCCAAGTGTTGTTTGATTTTTGTCCTGTGTAATACTATCGGCTGTCGCATAATCCCCACCCAGGCGCGCGTTCGCTGGGCCAGTCAATCCAGATCCAGCGCGTCGAGCACGCCCCGGCCACGAAGCAGGTCGGCCGCGCGGTCGATCGGTGTGCGCTCGTCGCGACCGGCGCGCTCGCGGTCGACAGCGTGACCCGCTGCCTCCAGAAACGCCGATCGAAGCGAATCGTGCTCGAACAGGCCGTGCAGATAGGTCCCGAGCACGCGATCGGTCGCGACGCTCGCCGGCCCGATCGGGGCGGGCCGGTCACCGGTGACGGTCTCACCCGCGTGGATCTCGTAGCCGGCGACGGTCCCGCTCGCGCCCGAAATCGGGCCGATCGCGTCGATCGCATACTCGGCGCGGCGGATCGTCTTCCGGTCGGCGAAGGTGGTCTCCACGTCGAACACGCCCAGCCCTGCGACCGACCGCGGCGACCCGCCAGCCTCGCGATCCGCGCGGTGGAGTCGCCGACCCAGGAGCTGATACCCGCCGCAGATGCCGACGATCGGACCCGAGAACGCGGCGAGGCGGTCGCCGAGGTCGGCCTCGCGGGCCGCTCTGGCGGCCGCAACGGTGTTCTTCGTGCCGGGCAGGACGACCGCGTCGGCCGGGTCGGTCAGCGCCACGTCGGGCGGTCGGATCGCGACCTCGACACCGGACGTGGCCGCCAGCGCGTCGAGATCGCCGACGTTGGCCAGCCGCGGGAGGCGAGGCACGACGATCCGCGTCGACGCCGCGGCGGAATCCGCACGGCCGCGATACACGCCATCCGCGGGAATCGAGAGGCTGTCCTCGTCGGGCAGGCCG